>CALMKY010000139.1 GCA_937867195.1 uncultured Saprospiraceae bacterium
ATGAATGCAAGTATGAAGAAATGAAAGTAATACTTGACAAAACAAGTAATACCTCGTATAATTGTATTACAAATTTTTAAATTATGGAATCATCAACAGTTACTGTCAAGGGTCAGATATTAGTACCTAAAAGACTAAGAACTAAATATGGAATAGAACCGAATCAGAAAGTGGCATTTATTGAAACGAAAGATGGTGTACTTATTAAACCATTAGACGAAAAGTATTTTGATCGATTTATGGGGATGTTTGAACATGATGGACCTTCTACCTCAGAATACTTGAAGTGGAAAAAAGAAGACATTGAGCTAGAAGAAAGAAGTTTGAGAAAAAAAGACACTAAAAAGTGATCACTTATATTTTTGATAGCTATGCATTTTTAGCTTTTTTTAAAAAAGAACCTGGATGCGAAGTTGTGAACAAGTTATTGCATAAATGTACGGGTGATCGCTTTGAAGGCCTAATATCTTCTATTAATTTGGGCGAAGTGTACTATATGTTATGCAGAAAATTTAAACCAGATCGGGCAGCATTAGGAATTAAAGCTATATATGAAATGCCGGTTCGGATTTTGGCTCCCAGCATTGAAGATTGTCTTACTGCAGCAAAATTGAAGGCGAAATATAAAATTTCTTATGCAGATGCTTTTGCAGCTTCACTAGCAATCCATCACGATGGCATATTAATAACAGGCGACAAAGAATTTGAAAGCTTACATCAAGTACCCGGTTTTAAAGTTATTTTCCTAAATAAATGAAATATTCAATTCTTATTATTTTTTTGATCTTATCTATGACGGATATTTTAAATGCTCAAAAGACCTATCCTCTCCATAAAATAAAAGATGGACAACTTATACTCAATGGCCAAGGCACCGAATCTATATGGTCACAAGCAATAGTTCTCTCTGATTTTTCTTATCCATGGAATCCGGGATCGCCGCCTCCTATGACCTTTCAAGGCTTACATGACGATCATTGGATCTATGGATTGTATACCGTACACGATACGAAACCTATTATATTATACACGGATAAAAACACCAAACACGATGTACTCAAGTCAGACCGGGTCGAAATTTTCATGCGTCATGATACAGCCATGAACCCCTACTATGGAATGGAAATGGATCCACTGGGTAGAAATTACGACTACGTCGCTCGTCATTATCGCAACAGTGATAATACCTGGTCATGGCCCAAAGGAGATATACAACTCAAAACTCATCTTGAGGGGTCTACCTATGTCGTCGAGTTTGCCCTCAGTAAAAAATCATTAAAAGATTTTGGAATACTACAAGGGAATAAAATCGAAGCCGGACTCTTCAGAGGTGAATGCATCAAACTGGAAAATGGGGAAGCTGATTTTAAATGGATATCCTGGGTAAAACCGGATGCTCCTAAACCGGATTTTCATATACCGAGCTCTTTTGGGGTACTAATACTGGATTGATTAACGATCAACGATTTATCATTATATTGATGATAAATTGTATAATTTAGTTTAGCCTAGATATCCTGGTTCTTAAAGGCAAAAGTCATCTACACCAAAAAAAGTATATAAGGATAAAGAACAAATAAATGTTTCCAATTTACCACTATGCGATTATGTCATTTGGATTTATTACGAGGGAAAATCAGTCGGTCAACCGAGATTCATTAAAGGCTATTAAGATGAAGTTTCTGAAACGTTTTTTCTTCTATACAATATTGTACTGTAATGTAATTAAATCTTTTTCTCAAAATTTTGAAATAGCTTTT
>CALMKY010000140.1 GCA_937867195.1 uncultured Saprospiraceae bacterium
CGCAGCCTGTGCGTTTTATTTGACCCAAATACAGTTTAATATTGCTTTGGATTGCGCTCTTACTTTGCTGTTGTTTATAATCAATCAATTGAAAAGTGGCCCGATCTGACTTCACAATCGAAAAAGATTCATTTGGATTCATCGGGTACGTCATTTGTAAGGAATCAATATCATCCGATTCATATCTCAAAATCATACGGTCTCGCCAATCATCCCTTGACATGATAAATCTGGACGCCAGGCTCCCTTCAAACCCCGGCACATGAACGACATATGGATGACGTGAAGCATTGACCAATCCATAGGTCCCTCTTTCATCATTGGTCATTCCCCCCAGATAAATCGTTTTTACTGATTGATCAGAAAATACAAAATCAAGTTTGACACCTTCCCGGTTAATTGCATCCATCATATTTTGCCACGAAGCACGTGGTGGATAAAACTTCACCCTGAGAAAAGGCAAAATGCGCATGATATTCTCCATTGCATCCGGTCTTATCAAGGTGGTATCATCCAAATACCATGATTTATCCCTTTTCGTTAAAGTAAAAGGATAGCTGCCCTGTCCTGATATATTTATTTGAACCAAATATTCAGGATGGTCGATAGCAAACGAAGTTTCATCCGCTTCCTCCTTTCCTTTGCAAGCAGAGAATAAAAGAATAAATGCATAAAGAATGGAGAGGGCTTTATCCGTTGGAATGCGTGCTTGCGCTACCTTTCTAACGAGATGCATATTTCCTTTTTCTTCTGACATTGTAAACGAATGAAAAAATTACAAAGAAAACGGAAGGAATTACAAGATTAAAGTAGCTCCACATGCTGCCTTCGGATTTGACGTGTGCCTGATCCAATAACCTCAATTTGATCACTTTATTTCTTGCATTCATCATTTGATGCTCATCGATTAAATATTCAATCGAATTGAGCATAAGATTTTTATTAGCAGGGTATGTTCTTTGCTCATAGAGATTAAAACCCAACGGCGCCGGTTCACCCCGATTGCTGATGGCATTGCATATCAAATCTCCATCAGAGTACACTATCATGGAGGTTGGTGCACTGGTTGACTTAAATTCATTCCCATTTAACTTCAACATGGCAGCAAAGTCAGGTCCAAGCCTGTTTTCAAAAGCTGAAGGGAATACACCACTCAATAAAATACCAACCGGTTGTGCCGTACGGTTAAATTGATCCGGTTTCAATTCTTCTCTTACCATTTCAAAATTAATTGGAGACGGACTGGTTACAGTACGGCTGTGATCGCTGGAATGTAACAAAATGACTTTCTCGATGCTTGTCTTAGTACGAAGTGTATCGATGGTAGCCGGATAAAACATAGAAATGCGGTCAAGGTCGTTGACAACCGGGTGTTTACTGTCACTTACAATCAACGGATGATAATACCAGGGATGAGGTTGGAATTGTGGTGTACTTCCTGAATAGCCTGAAAGCAAAGGAATCGTACTGCAAGAATAATCCAAAATGATATTGGGTTGAATTCTGAATCCATATTTAAACCATAATTCATCCAGGTTAAGATTATAAGGCAATGGAATAAAATCCTTTTTCTCCCGATTCATCCTGTTGACCGTGTCTGTATTGACAAACAAAGGGTCAATGAACCAGATGACTTTACCTCCATTCATTATATATTGATCTATCAGGAAATTATCTCTTGTTGAAAATGGAGTCTGTGGCTTGGCCACGATCAAAACGTTAACTTCGTTGCTTATCTTGATCACACTATCCAGGACGATTCTTCCGGTCTGGAATACAGGCCTCAGGGCTCTTTCAATGTCACCTGTCTGAATGGGTTTCAGCTCATCATGACCGGTCGTAAAGGCAACTACCGGATTCTTCTTCATTCGCAGTTTTTGAATTGCATTTCCAAATTTGTATTCCAGCAGAGATACAGATTTATTCAAGACCTCATCTTCACTGCTGTTTGGATCCTGACTTTCTAATAGACTAACCGGAATACTGCGTTCGCCAAAATGAAAAATAGCCCAAGGATAGATTATTTTCTGTTCCTGTTCCTTTCCATTGTATACAGTCAATTTCGTAGGATTTATCCCAATCTGCCGGAGTGATTCTTGGTTTTGTTGTATTGTTTCCGGCTTACCCTGAAGCGGATCCTCAATTGCAAACTTTATATTTTTATTTAATCGGTTAAAATCAGTAAGCTGATCGATGGCTGCATTTCTTAAACGTTTAAAAGCAGCGGGAAATTTTCCATCCATCAACACATCGACGTAGATGACATCATCTACCGACCTTACCAGATCTTTAGTTTCCTCACCCATCGTATATCTTTTATCACCGGTCAGGTCAAGAGAGAATAACTTAAAAAATGATAAACAGAAAAAAGCCAATGTCATCCATACAAATAGATTTGATCTGAGTTCGTTCAGAATAGATTTTCCATTCCATGGATCATATTTCAAGATTATAGAGGCTAACAACAGAAATAGACCCACCACAAATAGGAAATAAAATAAATCCCTGGACTGGATGACTCCTCGTGCTAATGACGTGTAATGCGCCTGCATGCCCAATAACTGTAACAAATCATCCCCGTTGCCCTGAAAAAAAGGAATGGTAGATAATAAAGAAGGGCCAGTATAGATAGTAAAGCATAAAAATACAGCTGATAAAAAGGCAATCATTTGGTTATTACTTATCGCCGATGCAAAAATCCCTATAGATATATAAGCACCGGCCAATAAAAACCAGCCAAGAAAAGATCCAATCGTACCCCCCAAATCCAGATTCCCTTTGGGAAGGCCCAATTGATACACACTGAATGTATACAGCTGGCATACCAGTAAAATAATCAAGATCAATACGACGATGGCAAGAAATTTTCCAGTTACAAGTTCCCACATAGAAAGCGGCTTGCTTTTAAGAAGGGCTAAAGTGCCAGCTGATTTTTCTTCTGCGATAGATCTCATCGTCAATGCAGGTATAATAAATAAAAAAAGCCAGGGCGCTAAGTCAAATAGTGTCTGCAGCGTCGAAAATTTATTGGTTAGGATAGATGTTTCAGGGAAAAACCATAACCACAATCCCATCATTACAAAAAACACTGCAACGGCAAGCATGAGTCCCATACTTCCTAGCAATGATTTTAATTCTTTGAGATAGATGGCTTTCATGTTAATTATTGGAGATCGTCAGGCTTTGGAAAATATCCTCAAGGGTATGGTGCAACGGAGTCAGTTCGGTGATGACGACGCCATGTTGTACTGCCCATTGAAAGATCGAAGCTCCCAAATCCTGATCATAATGAGTAATGATAAACCCGTCATGAATGCTTTCGACATTTTTCCAATGTGCTTTAATATCATGGATATTGACTTTGTTTTTAAACTTCACTCTGATTTGAGGTAATCCGGATGCACGCGATTTAAAAACGTCCATACGTTCATCAGCCATGATCTTTCCTTTATTGATCAGGATACATCTTTGACAGATCGATTCAACTTCTTGTAATATATGTGTGGATATCAAAATGGCTTTTTCTTTCCCAAGCGATTTAATCAGTTCTCTGATCTCCAGTATTTGATTAGGATCCAGGCCGGTAGTGGCTTCATCCAAAATATACAAATCCGGTTGATGCAGGATGGTTTGGGCCAGGCCTACACGTTGCCTGTAGCCTTTGGATAGCTCTCCGATTTTTTTATTCTTTTCCGGATTAAGTCCGGTGAGGCTCATAATATCCAGGATGCGTGGAGTCGGATGTTCCACTCGATGTAACTTTGCAATAAATTCCAATGATTCCCTGATATATAGATCGTTATACAATGGATTTTGTTCTGGTAAATACGCTATCTTTTGTCGTAACGCAATATGGTCGTGATTCATTGGTTGATCGTCAACCAGGATTTCCCCTGAATCTGCAGAAAGGATACCGGAAATCATTTTCATAGTGGTAGATTTTCCAGCTCCATTGGGTCCAAGGAAACCGACGATCTCACCTCGATCCAATGTAAAGCTAATGTCATCCACTGCTTTTTGAGACCCATATTGCTTGGTTACTTGCTTGACAGCTATGAGGGTCATACCGCCATATTGGGTTTAGTAATGATTCTGTATTGATTTACTTTTTCTAGGAATTGCTGGACTGAAACCGCTTGATGGAGATTCCATGGCCCAATTCCCGTCCTGTTTAAACTAGCGAGATAAGCACCGCTCTTCAATGCTTTTCCAAAATCATGAGCGAGGCTTCTAATATAAGTGCCGCTGCTGCAAATGACTTTAAAATATACAAAAGGTAAATCGAGGCGCGTGATTTCAAATGAATGGATGGTAATCTGACGCGGCCTGGTCGCAATTTCTTTTCCTTTGTGTGCAGATTTATAAGCCGATTTACCATTAATTTTTACCGCAGAAAATATAGGTGGAGTCTGTGAGATTTCGCCTACGAATTGACTTGCAGCATTGAGTATCAATAATTCATTGATATGTTCAGTGGGAAAATAATGATCAATCGGTCGTTCGGTATCGTAACAGGGAGTGGTAGCTCCCAAATAGAAACTACCTTCATACGTTTTGTTATAAAGATGGATCTGATCGGTAAGTTTGGTATACTTACCAGCTAAAAGCAACATCAGGCCGGATGCTTTCGGGTCCAGGGTACCGGCGTGACCCAACTTTATTTTTTTCAAACCAATGCCATATTTCAAGGAAATTTTGCATTTGTTGACCAGGTCAAAACTAGTCCAATCCATTTCTTTTTTGATCAGGATCATCCGGCCTTGATGCCAATAATCATGGTTGGATATATCCTGTGAAAGATCCAGTAAATTGATCGACTCTGAAAACATACCGGGGAATTAATGGATTAAATAACGATATCGACCAGTAAAATATTCCTGAGATTCGGATCTCAATTCGCTTCGGATGAAGTAGAAGATGTATCTGGTTTATTGCGGAAAATAGCATAGATCGATAATCCCAAGCCACCTAAAATGACAATGGGAGCGATGACCAACCGGCGAAAACTATAGATGACTTTTTCATCAAAGACATTTCGAGGATTATGACCGCCCGTCATCAAAAGGTAACCCAACACGACGATGCCTAAACTAATTAGTATCCATTTGATGTTATCGGAATTGAAAGTAAAATCAGAAGGTAAATTAAAATTAGCTTTCCCGGTTACTTTTTTACGCGATGCTATCGAGGAGGAAGGACCGCCGGTAATTTCTATTTTTTTAGCTTCCGTCTTGATTACTTTTTTTGTCGATGGATTTTCTTTAGCCATTAGCTTTTAAATTTGGCACAAAAATAGCTCAAATACGCCAAAATATTGAATACATATAAATTTTATCAAATGTTTAATACAAAGGTCATTGCCTTTTTAGGTATATGCCTTTTTACTTGCGCACTGAAGGCACAGACTATTCAATTATTTAATAGCTCTTTTGAAGGCGAACCCAATGATGCCATTACCCCGATCGGTTGGCTTGGATGTGAAGATGGGACCACACCTGATATTATGCCGGGTCCTTGGGGGGTGTATTTGCCAGCTTACCAAGGGCAATCTTATATGGGCTTGATTGTTCGTAAAAATGGGACCTGGGAATGTGTAGGCCAACGATTAACTCAATCGATGCGTGCAGGCAGCTGCATGTTTTTCAAAATAAAACTGGCACACGCCTTGACTTATAATGGATATAATAAAAGTTGCATTCTCAGAGTTTGGGGAGGATCTGAAAGATGCGATAAAAAACAGAAATTATATGAATCACCGGTGATTAATCATGCCGATTGGAGATCTTATACGATTAGATTTAAACCCAAACAAGACATGGATTTCCTGATTTTTGAAGCGTTTTTTGATAAAAGGAACGGAGTTACGTATAATGGCAATCTTTTGCTCGATGATATATCTGTGATTCAAACCTGTGATAAAGCCGAACTGGAATTGACGGATAAATAGACACGGGTCAACTTAAATCCAGATGTTAACAGATAAATTAACAGATTTTATCTGCTTTGGGAACAATTATATATTAATGGCTTTAAATATTTGATTTTCAAAAATATAATCACCGCAAGTTTTTGCATAGAATCACATAAATCAGATTTTAATATATTTTAATAAGTATGTCAATAAATTTTAACACCCTTCGAAAGCTTTTGGTCTTAGATTTGTAATAGACAATTACAAATTATATCCCATGATCGTATTCAGCATATCATTGATCGTGGTATTACTGCTAGCCGGTAATCAGATCACAAAGCCAAAGCCTTATAAAGGCCAATACCTTTAAAAAGACGCATAAAGGGTTCGAATGAAAATTTTCGAACCCTTTATTGTTTTATGAGCATTCCTAATACGGACTGTGTATTTTCACACTTATTTATGATCTTAGAAATTTGTGCACAATCTTATCCTTCAGCCGTCAATGCTTACCAGGCAGGAGCTCATCGAATAGAGTTATGTACAGACCTTCCATCCGGGGGCACTACCCCCTCCATAGAATTAATAACTCAAGTCTGTAAAGAAGTAAAGATCCCGGTCTTTGTGTTAATCCGAAGCAGGAGCGGAAATTTTATTTATGATCATCATGAAGTAAAATTTATGAAGGATCAAATCAAAATAGCCCTCGATGGTGGAGCGGCTGGAATAGTAGCAGGGGCCATCACTGAGATGCATGATCTTGATGAAAGAGCCCTGTACACCTGGCGAAGGGCTTGCGAAGCTTATCCATTTACTTTCCACCGTGCATTTGAATTAATTATAGATGAAAAAAAAGCTATTCATACCTTGAAAGAATATCGAGTAGATCGGATCCTCACAGGTGGAAAATCAGGTAATGCATATCAAAGCAGAAATGAATTGGCACATCTGAATACTTTAATGAATAAACAAATCACTCTGCTCGCCGGAAGTGGCATCAGTAGTAAAAATGTAAAAGAATTAATACAGGTGACAGGTGTTCATGAAGTCCATACTTCGGCCAAATATGGATTTGACGACCCGACGCACTCAGCATACGAATCCAATCCTTTTGAAATAGAAAAAATTCTCGAAGAAATTAAAATTTCTTAGTTTATGTTTATAAAAATTCAGATCCTTTGAATCAAATAATACAGTCCTGAAAACTATTTCAAACTATTTTTTGCTTCTTGTACTACAACTTTAGAATTACCGGCAAAGACGGATTGGCCATTGATCATGACAGGTCGTTTAAGAAAAGTATATTCACTCAAAATTAATTTCCTGTAATCTTTTTCGGTCAAATCTTTCTGATTCCACCCTTCTGTCCTGAACTTGATGGCTTTGCGACTAAATAGAGCTTCATAACTGCCTGCTTGCTTAGCTGCATAATCCAAATCAGCAGCACTTATATTGCTCTCTTTTATATTGATGATCTCAAAATCTTTTGGAACTTTCCACTCCTTTAATATCCTTTGACAGGTAGCACAGGTATTGAGTTGATAAATCTTCTTCATTTAATAAAGTATTATGAACGAATTTTTGTTGGTTTAATTAAGAGCATTCGAGAAGTGCAACAGATTTGGGGAGCAAGGTTTTATTGTATTAGTTTTTTCAGGAAAGACCTGACATCTTGTACCGTGTCGAGATGAAATTTGGCTTTAGAGGCAGAATGGCCCACTTTGATAGTAATTGCATTAGAAGGCATTACTGAAAAAGTGTCTTCATCTGTCCAGTCATCGCCGATCGCCAGGTGCATGTCGTCCGGATTTTTACTGACAAATCTAAATGCAGTAATCCCTTTGTTAACCTCCATATTTTTCACTTCAACCACTTTGTCGCCTTCCAATACTTGGAGTCCTTTTGAAGATGCAAGATACCTTAAGTGCGACATGAGCTCGCGAGAGCGTAATTCACCCAGACCCAATTCTACTCCTCGATAATGCCATACCAAACCATAATTTTTTTCTTCGATAAATGACCCGGGCGTACGATCGACATATTGCTCCATGATTTTTTGTATTTCTGTTTTCCAATCCTTCCGTAAATTATCTTTAATTTGCCATTCACCTCCGACTTTACGGGTCCAGACACCATGTTCTGCAATCAAGGTAAAAGGATATTTACCAATCCAGGCTTCCAAGGTAGCATGCGGTCTGCCGCTTATGATGAAAACTTGATTTTTTTGGTCTTTACTTAAACCTTGAAAAATTTCTGTTAACTCCTGATCCGGTGCACAAGCTTGTGGATCTACATTAAATCCGGTTAATGTACCATCGTAATCCAGGAAGATTAGTCTTTTCGGTGCTGCTTTGAAATGCATCAGGATATCAGGTAAATCTCGCTCATCGATTTGCTTCGTAAAAAAAGCCTCCTGCTCCTGCTTGATTTCTTTAAGGCTTTCCATAAAGATTCGGACCCAATGATGAATATTGTATTTTTTCAGGCTGACCTGCATCTTATCCATGCGATTCTGCTGTTCTTGTATCGGCATCGTTAACGCCGAATGAATTGCTTCGACAAATCCATTTTTATCAAAAGGATTGATCAGAATAGCATCGGATAATTCTTTGGCTGCTCCTGCCATTTCGGATAGAATCAATACTCCTTTTTTATCCAGCTTAGATGCGATGAATTCCTTTGCAACCAGATTCATACCATCACGAAGTGGTGTTACAAGTCCCACATCTGCAATTCTATAGTAGGCAGACAGTTTTTGCATGGGTATAGACCTGTAGAAATAATGAACAGGAGTCCATTTCATATTGCCGTGTGTACCATTGATGCGGCCGACCAATTCATCGATGGTTTCCTTCAACTCTTTATACATGCCCACATTATCGCGGGAAGGTACTACTACCATCACCAGCGAAACCTTTTCTTTAAAATCAGGGTAGCGACCCAGGAAATCGTCAAATGCTCGGAGTCGTTGAGGAATGCCTTTGGTGTAATCCAATCGGTCAATGCAGAGTATTAATCGCTTACCTCCCAGGGCAGTGCGATACTCCACTTCCTGAGAAATTGTTTCTGGTGATTGAGCTGACTCGGCATATTTATTATAATCGATACCCATCGGGAACGAATCTACCTTGACCCGGCGATCCTGGAATTGCACGTAATGATTAGAGACACTGTATGAAGTCAATCTGCTTACAGAACTTAGGAAGTGTCGCATATCGTCATAGGTATGAAAACCAATTAAATCGGCCCCGAGGAGCCCAGTGAGTAATTCTTTGCGCCAGGGCAACATGCGAAAGACTTCAAAAGAAGGAAATGGAATATGATTGAAATAACCGATTTCAACACGTGGAAGCTTTTTGCGCAACATTTGGGGTAATAGCAATAGCTGATAATCGTGTACCCAGAGGGTATCTCCCTCATTGGTATATTGAAGTATGGCATCACAAAACTTCTGATTTACAGCTTCATATGCAGCCCAATATGAATCATCATATACGATCAACTGAGGAAAATAATGAAAGTTTGGCCACAAGACTTCATTACTGAATCCTTCATAAAAAAGTTTAATTTCCTGATTGGTAAGAAAAACCGGACGCATATTATGCACGGTTAGCTCCTTGGCTACTTTATCCTGGTTATCTAGACCATCTACTTCCTGACCCGGCCAGCCTACCCATATATTATTACCTTGTTTATACACGCTGCCCAGGCCGGTAGCCAGCCCTCCTTCACTTGGTTTAAAATTATATTTCCCACCAGGCATGACTTCCATTTTAACCGGTAAA
This sequence comes from uncultured Saprospiraceae bacterium, assembly GCA_937867195.1. Classification (GTDB taxonomy): domain Bacteria; phylum Bacteroidota; class Bacteroidia; order Chitinophagales; family Saprospiraceae; genus JADJLQ01. The sequence goes on from CALMKY010000140.1 coordinate 9,697, forward strand.
CGGTTACTTATAATTATTGTTTTGGTCATATCACTACGAACGGTCTAAACTTTTTGCAATTTGAAATATTTTAAATGAAGATGCAATCAAATCCATTTCTTTCTTTTAAAATAAATTAGAAAGGCAATGGCGATTACGAACATGATACCCAATACTATGTAATATCCATTGGGATCTTCCAGCTCGGGCATGTATTTAAAGTTCATTCCATACATCCCCGCAATAAAATTAAGTGGGATAAAAATGGTCGAAATAATGGTCAGTATTTTCATGACATTATTCATCCGGTTGCTGATTTCTGCCTGATATAAATCGTGCAAGGAATTGAGCATATCCTGGAATGTCTCTGATAAGTCAGCGATCTGCACACTGTGGTCGGCCAGGTCCCTGAGGTAGATATCTGTATCTGGACTGATTAAACTATGTTCTGACCGGATAAATTTATTGATCACTTCTCTCACAGGATAGATGGCTTTTCGAATGCGGATGATTTGAACTTTCAGATCATGCAATAATTCATTGGAAATATTGGCTTGTTCTTTATGTATATTTTCATCTAGTTGCGATAGCTTTTGTTCAATATTATCCAATGCCTCGTAATAATGATCCACAACAAAATCGATGATGCAATAGGCAAGGTAATCCGGACCTTTTTGGCGGATCTTTCCTTTTTTTTGAAACATGCGGTCCCGGATTATTTTCAGTAAATCATCCGGATCTTCCTGAAAAGAAATTAAATAATTAGATCCAAAGTAAAGAGTTACTTGTTCTTTACTGAGCTTACTTCCTTCAATTTCGGACTTGAGCGCTGCAACGGTGATAAAAATAGCATGTTCAAACTCATCGAGCTTCGGTCTTTGATTTACATCGAGGATATCTTCCATTACCAGAGGATGAATTGAAAACTTATGCCCGAGTTTTTCAACCAGGGCAGGATCAAACACGCCTCTTACATCCAGCCAATAATAAAACTTGTCTTTAATAGTAAAATCGATGGATTGAAAATCACTGATAATATTGATCTCGTCATCATTGTATCGTAATAATGTGATATCCGTATGACTTGGAATTTGATCACCGGTGTAGACCGGTGTTCCAGGAGGTAGACCGGTTTTTCGTTTTCTAGTCATAGACAATAATAAGCAAAACTATTCTTATAAAGACGGAATCTACCCTAACTTGTTAAAATTTTTAATTACCGTTAAACTCTATTTAAACATGAAATGAGTAAAACATTTTAATTGTCAAAGACATTAGTTTTGTAATCATCAAGATTTTAAAAATATGAAACAATCAATTTTAAGT
>CALMKY010000141.1 GCA_937867195.1 uncultured Saprospiraceae bacterium
ACCGATTTCCAGTATTTTATCACCCTGCTTGACATCGAGTAATTGAGTTTGATAGGCGACGGTATACGGCTGGCTGATGGTTTGATCGCTTCCGATGGGGAAGGCAATGTCTTTATAAGCCCATTCATCAAAGCCACGGGGAACAAATAAATGTCGGGGCACCCGGTTCATAACCTCTAATATTTTTTCACTGAAAATTTTTTTCGACCTGAGTTCATCGACGAGTTTTTTTCTCATTCCGCGATGTACAGGGTTATCTTCTAATCGGATGGCAGTTTCTTTGCGTATGTGCACGGCAGGCTATTTTATTTTGTATTAAATGGTTTTGAAAGAAAATCTGACAATGTCATCAATTCTTCTTCTGAGATCATGATGTCCCATTGACTATCGCCAATGCTTTTTAATAATGAAAAACTAATCTTACCTGCACTGTTTTTTTTGTCTTGTTTCATGATGGGTATCAAAGACTGCATATCCAATGGATCGGGTGGTCCGTATAGGGAGATGATGTAATCAGTAATATCTTTTAATTCGTTTTCTTTTAATGCCAAATATTGAGAGGACAGTTTTGATTCAAATACCATACCCGCAGAGATTGCTTCTCCATGTAAGAGCGGTTTGTCTCCATCCAGATGATGACTCTCTATAGCATGACCGAGCGTATGACCGAAATTAAGAAGTTTGCGCTTGTTTTTTTCAAATGGATCTTCCAGGACTATTTTTCTTTTTACTTCCAGTGATCGCCGGATGACGCTGGTCCAATCCACGTTTCTCAGATTGTGTATTTGCTTTAAATTTTTCCAATCGTCGCCATCGGCTATGAGACTATGTTTGATGATCTCCGCATATCCGCTACGGAGTTCCCGGTCAGACAATGTATCTAAAAACGAAGGGTCGATCAAAACAGCAGCAGGATCATTGAAAACACCAATGTGATTTTTATATCCTTCAAAATCAATACCGAGTTTTCCACCGATGGACGCATCGACTTCGCTCAGTAAGGTCGTGGGGATCTGAATAAATGATATTCCACGCTTATAGGTCGATGCGCAAAATCCACCCATATCTCCAATGACTCCACCGCCTACATTGATCATGGTGGCTTTGCGATCAAGAGTAGCTTCCGTCATGGCTGTCCAGATTTCTGAACAGGTCTTGATGTTTTTATGCTTTTCCCCATGAGATATTTGAAAGACGGTATGTCTAACATGTCGGAGGATATCGTTTAATTTCGGCAGACAATGATGATGTGTATTTTCGTCAGTGAGTATAAATAAGGAGGATGGTTTAATCCAATCTAATATCTCACTCAAAGACCGATCGATACCGCCCAAATAAATAGGATACGATGAAACTTCAATTTTTTCCATGATAGAGAGATTCGGTGCTCCATGCTTGTGCAGGTGCGCAAAATAGGGGTTTTACTGCAGACCAGATTTTTTTAAACAAATCAGAATGACGATACGATTGCAAATCTTCCGCCCGATGCCATTCGCTGATTGTAAAAAATATGTTTTCATCATCGATGCTATGAACTAATTGAAGAGATGCACAGCCTTGTACTTCCTGCATATGGATGGCGTGAGAGGAGAAATATTCCATGAAGGTCTGGATTGACCCGGGTTTGATTTCCATTTTGACGATGCGAGTGATCATAGAAATTGTTTATTCGTGAAAATCGATTTGCACCATTTCATCCAATCCTAGGCTGAGCATACTTGATGCCTGACCACCATGAATGGCGATTTCCATAAAACCGTGAGCATTGAATAAACAAAGCATGAAAAAGGGGAACTCATGAAATTAGCTGAAATCGAGTTGAAGAATATGAATAAGGGCAAATAATAAGCAATAAAGTATGTAAAAAAAACAACAAAACACTTCTACTATTGTAGGCACAAATGTTGCACCTGTGCCTGTAATTCCAAAGTTTAAGATCATTGCTGACGAGAAAAAAAGTAAGGCAATCATAAGCGTATAAAAGGGTGCTATGGTGTCGTTAATTAATTGTGTGTCATTGGTGAAAACCGATAAAATTTGATGTTATCGACTAGATTGTTGAAATATAACGCTCTTATGCTTGGCGTCCCGCCAGGAACGACGACGATGTGCGCGTCGACG
>CALMKY010000142.1 GCA_937867195.1 uncultured Saprospiraceae bacterium
CAACAGCTTGGCACTATTATGCTCAAATTGTACATCCCGCATCGCAATATTCAAGGTCTCTTTATCTTCTTTCTTGATCTCAGGACAACCTTTGTTGGATGCAGGACCGTATGTATTAGGGCATCTGTCTTCGCTATCGTCTACTCCATCGCGATCCGTATCAGGACAGCCATTTTTGGATGAGCCTGCTACATTTGGGCATTTATCTTTTTTATCTGCCACTCCATCACCATCCCGATCAGGACATCCATGGGCAGCAGAGGTACCGGCAATCGTTGGGCATTCGTCCTGATCGTCTATTATCCCATCATTATCTGTATCGGTTGAGGGACATCCTCTGTTCGCGCGGGTACCCGCCAGATTGGGGCAATCATCATCTTTATCCGCTACTCCGTCACCATCTGTATCAGGACATCCGTTCAATGCTTTGAGTCCTGCTACTTCAGGACATAAATCGTTAGGATCGGCTACCCCGTCACCATCCGAATCCGGACAGCCATTGAATTGCTTTAATCCTTTTTTATCGGGACACAAATCCAGATCATCGGTGATGCCATCTCCATCAGAATCCTTAGCCATTTTCTTATCTTCTTCTTTCATCGTTGGTTCTTCAATCGGCTTTGGTTTGGTGCCTCCTTTTCCGAAGTAATGAATAAAACCCAATGATAGTTGAATATTATTGCGGTTATTTTGATTCAATGAAAGCCTGTACTCTCCCTGAAGATTGATAAATGTTTTCTTTGCAATTTTTATATCGAGCCCTACCCCTACCGGAACTTGTACATGAAAGGAATCAAGGTTTTCAGTATTGACACCCGCCCCAGCCAAAATATACGGCCGGAATGACGATTTCTTGGGGACAATTCTATACTGTACTTGAGCATCGATTTCTCCAAAAGTTACATTGGGTAAATTATCACCTACATTGAAGACTCCGACCCGGATGGGAACATACAACCTGACGTTATTTGTAAAATCGCGTACATAGCCTACTTCAAATCCGGAATTATAAGATTTAAAATTAGATAAACTGGTAGCGTTACCGGCTTTTACACTTTTATAGTCCAGGAAGGTTCTTTTAAATGAAATACCATTGGGTGCGTTATAATTCAGGTCATCATTGTAAGTCATTTTACTGCTATCGGTCATCATAGCATTGGATGCCTGCTGAGCAATGATCACACCATTTATCAATAAAAAAGCCAACATCATTGTGACATTTTTCATACTAACTAATTTTAATGAGTGAATATTCAACGTTTTCCTTTAAAACTGTTTGTTGGGCTATATTCGGTCAAATGTACAACGAATTATTTATATAACAAATATATTTAATACAAATTGGATTGGTAGTCAAAGCAGTTATAAAAATATTTTGCATCAATGCCTCTACTTTTTAAAGACCAAAGCATTTTCCCTCAAAAGTACTTTAAACCGGGCCCCATAGCTCGAAGATTACATGCTCTTTTCCGACCTTTTTTGACAAGTCGCCAAGGATCTAAGATTAGAAGACCCTAACCATCTCTTGGCAGGTTTGGTTTTCGATTACATCACATTTGTTTATGATTCTCAATCTAAATTTCAATCATTTGATCTCTTCAAAAAAACCTGTATCCAAATCTTTGACTACATTATCCCAATGAAAGTATCGGCCATTCATGGCTACATACACTCCTGAAGGTAAGGTTTGGCAAAAAGCAAGGGCGGCGCCAAGATTAAAAAACCCATCCGATGAATTTCCAAAAGCGTAAGGTATCATTGCCCCTGTGAGGATGATGGTTTTACCTTCGATGTCAGCATGAGCCAGGGCAACGGCGGTAGCCACCATTCGATCTGTGCCATGGGTGATAATGATTTTTTTTGAAGCCGATCGTTTACAATTATGAATAATGATATCGCGGTCGTCTTCTGTGATGTCGAGACTGTCGACCATCATCAGTGTCCTGACATCAATATCAAGTACACAACGGCCCCGCTCAAACATGGCAGGCAAATGCGTGTCTTTAAAATACAATTCGCCTTTAATAAAATTATATTCTTTATCGAAAGTGCCTCCGGTGACAAATACTTGAATTGTTTCCATGTTTCCAATAAATGAAAAAGAGGAAATAACAATGCTATTATTTCCTCTCCACTATAATAATGTATGGGTTGACGGTTTAAACGGGGGCCTCATTTTTTACCAGGAGCTGGAAGCCATTACCATGGATATTGACAATCTCCAGATCCGGATCGTCTTTAAGATATTTTCGCAATTTGGTAACGAAAACATCCATGGATCTGGCTGTAAAGTAATTGTCTTCGCCCCAGATTTTGGTGAGGGCTTCCGATCTTGCAAGCACATCGTTTTTGTACATGCAAAACATACGAAGGAGATGCGCTTCTTTTGGAGAAAGCTTATCTTTTTTATTTGTTACAGAATTAACCAACAATCTCAACGGGTAATTAAAGTGATATTTACCAATTGTAAATTCTTTAATTTCCTCTCGGGGATCAGCTGCTTTTTTACTTCGCTTAAGAATTGCCTGAATGCGATACAATAATTCTTCGCTGTTAAAGGGTTTAGAGATATAATCATCAGCACCGGTCTTAAATCCTTCGAGAATATCTTGCTTCAAAGTCTTTGCAGTAAGGAATACGATGGGTATTTCAGGATCTTTGCTACGGACATCTTTAGCCAAAGCAAAACCATCCTTCTTAGGCATCATGACATCGAATATACAGAGGTCGAAATGATCTTTCTTAAATGCTTCGAAACCCTCTACGCCATCCGTAGCGAGTGTAACATCAAAGTCATGCATTTCGAGGTAAGATCTCAAAACATCACCGAAGTTTTGATCATCTTCTACTAGCAGGATCTTGTTATTCGTTTTTACCATAGGGATAAATTTATTTTATATACAATGTTAACGTAAGAAACATGAAATTAATTTTAACAAAAAGTGAAATTTTAACTAAATCGGTATTCTAAGCTAAAATTAAACTTTAAAATAAATTATAAAATATTGATTTACAATTATTTGAGCTATAAAAATTAACTAAAAAATATTTTCAAATAAAATTTAAATGAAAATAAAAAGTCATATTTTATTTTGCTTTTTAGGAAAATACAATATAAAAGTACTGCCTTTGCCCAAAGTACTTTTTACCTGAATAGAGCCCTGGTGAGCGTCTACCATAACTTTTACATAAGAAAGTCCCAAACCAAATCCTTTTACATCATGGACATTCCCTGTAGATACACGGTAAAATTTTTCAAAGATGTATTTCTGATTTTCACGGGATATACCGATGCCATTGTCCTGGATACTGATCTCGATACCATTGTTTACATTCTGTGTGGCCACATGGATCTCCGGTAGCTCCGGAGTGTATTTGTTGGCATTGTCAATAAGATTGTGAAGAATATTACTGATATGGGTAAGGTCTCCGTCGATGAACGGATCCTGGGCCTTCAGGTCAAGAGTTAGGTTGCCTTTTTTATTTTTTATTTGCAGAGCAAGATTCTCTGCGATGTGATGGAGGATATCGTGAATATTGATTTCGGTAAACTTGAGTTGCAGGTCTTTCTTTTCTAATTGGGCAAGCTGCAGTACTTTCTCTACCTGTCCAAGCATCCGCGTGTTTTCCTGCTTGATGATTTTTGTAAAGCGCTGGACTTTCTCAGGATGAATGATGATATTTTGATTGTTGATGCTATCGGTAGCCAATGAAATGGTGGCAATGGGAGTTTTAAACTCATGCGTCATATTATTGATAAAATCATTCTTCATATCGGAGATCTTCTTTTGATGCTGAATGACATAGATGGTATACGCAAAACATGCCAATATCAGGGTTGTAAAGATCAATGAGCCGATCGCTGCAGGATACAGATTTTTCCAGATGATTTGTTTCCGGTAAGGCAAATAAAGGAAAAGTTTGCCTGCACCAAAATCGTCTTTATTAAACAAAGATGCCGTATACGGTGTGGAATACAGTCCTCGTTTGATTCCGCTTTTCGACATCAGGTTGGTTTTGGTCGTCACCGTAAACTGATTATCGATCACTACAAATCCTGAATCCCTGAAAGAATAGATCCCGTAATGATACTCAGGCCGATCGCCTAATTTCTGAACATTCTTTTTTAATAATGAATCGATATGTACGAAGCCTTTGCGATTACCCAGTCGATCGGTAAGTTCTTTATTTTTTAATTCGGTGACTTTAGTTAAACCTTCAATCGTGGGTAAATCCACAAAGGCATCTAAATATTTACTATCTCGTTTTTCGACATCATCGACTACTGTAAGCAATACCTGATTGACTTCTCTATCAAATTGTTTTTCGGTCTCCTGCAAGGTCAATCTGATCCAATACATTTGCAATAAGATACTGCCCAGCAAGGCGATGCCCATCGAAATAATGATAAACCAAATGGTACGCTTATTCATTCATGCAAAAGTATGAGAATTGTCACATGTACAGATTGCAACGCTATCAACTCAAAACTTTTCCAATGGATCGATTCCCTGGAGATCGTTGCTATTTCAACGCAAGCCGGATCGTGATCCCTCCCCGGGCTGTCGTAATCGGAAATGATTCCTGTACGGCCGGTATGATCCGGTTATAATCAAAGAAGAGTCGCAGGGTGACCAGATCACTTGCCTGATATTCTGCACTATTGCTAAATCTTAAAGTCTTGGCTCCCCGGGTTGGCACATTTTGATTTTGATCGAGGACCCGTTGGTTGGTCAGATCATCCCGGTAGGATACATCAAATTTGAGATTTAAATCATTTCCTTTACGCTGTACATTTTTATTTCTTCCGCGGGCATCGGTTTGATTCTTATTGTTTTGATTTTTTGCATCGTTTGCCGCAGGATTATTCCCTCGTGTACGCGGCGGCGATGTTTGCTTCTTACCAAATGGCAGATTTACATTTTTCAATCGCCAGCCAAATCCGGCAGTAAATTCCTTGCTATTCTGTTCGATCAGTTGATAGTCGATCATATTGAGTTGTAAATTTCTCATAATCGAATAATCCAGATTAAACTGAATATCGTTTTTGGTTTTGATATCTACGCCAATCAAAGGGGTAAATGCCTCGGTCATGACCAAGGTAGGTATTTCAATGCGTGAATAATAATCCTTTGTGATTGGCTTCACCCGGTAGGCACTGTCCGGATCATAAAATATATCTGTATTGTATTGGTTGATGGTCAATTTGGACTGATAAGCATGCCGAATGGTAGCGCCACTCAAAATATCTTTGAAGAAAGGAAGTTTACCTAAGCCGGAATACGTGATTGTCCAATTAGGCTTAGGAAGGGTCTTGAAAAGATCAAGTCCGGCTTTGTTCGGATCGATGCCCGTATACGTCGCCAGGAATGCTGGTAGGATTATGTTTTGATTTTTCTTTCCGTAACCTTCTGCATAATCCGGGTACAATGGATGCGCTCCAGCATTGGGTTTATTCGGCTCACGCTGAGAGAAGATGGCCCGGTTACGCTCAAACATAGAATACAATGAATCGCTGTTATGATGAAATAATGTATTAATTCCCAAATAGGAGATATTGAATGTGCCTACTTCCGTGGGCGTCAAATGTTTAAATCCATTACCATTACCGTCATCTTTAAAAAACTCAAGATAATTTTTAGTAAAAGTTTTATTCAATGACATTTCAATATTAAACTCACTGATCGGTTCCAGGCTGAGTTTGGCGTTTAAATTTTGAGAATAGTTTCGCGAAAATTGTTGATTCAGCCTGAAATCATTGGTGATCATTCCCTTTTGGGCTGTTTCTTCTAACCATTGCTGAGTGGGTGATAATCCTAAAATATATGCCCAACCAGGCTCGCTGAATCCGTTACCCAATCCAAGATATTTTGAGATTCCTGTAAAGCCAGGCACCAGGGATGCTAAATCTTCTGAATATGTGATACTTCCTTTGCGAAGTGACATGATGGGTCTGATCAATAACCTTTCAATCCAACTGGGCTGCCTGTCATTTTTCTTTTTCTTGTCTTTATCATTTTTGTCATTGGCAGTTACTGCGCCGGGGAGTGGAATGCCATTCCGTGTGCGGGTGCGGGGAGTGGTGGGTCGGGAAGATTCGTTTGGAGATTGGGCAGGCGCATTTATTTTCCTGAGGTAATCCCATTTATCATACAATGCTTCAAAATTTACATTGGCATTCAGTTGACGGTTTTGGCCATTCTGAATGACATTGCCCAAATAGGATTGAACTTCTTTGGATCCTGCGACCCACGCAAAATTTCCACTTGTCTGAGCCGTCATTTGTATCCAATCGAGCAACGGTATTTTCTGGAAAGGAACATTATAACTTGCATTGTAAGAATGATTATAATTTTTAGCCCTGCCGAGTTTACCAATGTTTTCCCATATCATTTTTTTGTTTAGGGCAGGATCATAATTAGGGTCCACCTGTCCTAAATCGTTCATAATCGGCAACTCATCGATGGCAGAATTATTGGATGCATTGAATGAAAATTTGAAAGACTGTGTCAGATCCCATTGGACATTATACTTTCTATCCCAATAAAACATTTTTGTAATCGATCTTCCGTATTCAGGTGTAGAAAATCTGAAATTACGCGTACCATACAATCTATCCAGACCGGTTGAAAAGGCAAAACTATTGGGTATGGGATTGATATTGAGTTCAGTTAAAAATTTAAGCGCATTTGATTTGGAGATAAAGCTAAATGGCTTGAGATATTTTGCCTGATGTGAATAATTATAATTAAAGCCTCCTTTATAACGATCTTCGACATCGTTTTCGATGATCGGATCGTGCTTGGTTTTCTCCGTAAACGAATAATTGACATTAAAATTGGAGATATCCCATGGCATGGGTTTGCTGGTTCCGCTCCGTTCCTTTCTCACATTCGTAAAGTTGTAACTTTTAATAGATTCAAATTCACGGGCCTGATTGCGAATGCTATCTCTTGCGTTGGTGGATGTTGCCTCCGTCAATTTCTCCTGAAGTTTGACATCCAGATCATACGGATCGTATTTTGGGGCAGAACTATTCACGCTGTATTGAGCATAGAATGGAATTTTTACTTTCATAGATTGCGGCAAAAATTTGCTCAATTCAAGATTGGCATTGATATCCAGCTGGCTGAGGTCTTTCTGCCGGCGAGACAATACTTTTTGATCCAGGGCACCCCATCCGATCGAATTATAATTTCCACTTATTGATACTTCTCCTAAATCAGCCAGTTGTACATCCAGTTTCCCGACGGCACCATATCCCCCTGATTCGTTAAGACCATTCAGACGCAATTCATTAAACCATACCACAGCTCCATGCTTCACAGCAGAATTACAATTTGTAAATCTCATACCGAGCATGACTTGTTTTACTTTTCCCAAGGTAGGATGGCCTATGACGATCATGGTCCGATCAGGATGTAGTGGATCTGCTTTGGTGTATTGTATATCGGTAGGCGCCTGGGTTTTATCCCGCTCTATTTTAAGATCTACCAGAGATTGTAATGTAAGGTCCATCTCATTGGCTACAGGCCATATCTCTTCTGATTCTTTACCGGGAACGATCAGGTTGGCCTGACTGAGTTTGGTTGGAATCTGATATTCATAATAGTTATT
>CALMKY010000143.1 GCA_937867195.1 uncultured Saprospiraceae bacterium
CCGCGCGCCGTTCGACCTCCCCGAGGCCGAGGGCGAGCTCGTCGCCGGCTTCCACTTCACCCTCGTGATGATGCGCATCACCGGCATGTTGGGATATATATGAGTATCTTCTAAAACAGAATCTCCGGCTTTGGTAATTACATTAAAATAGGCGAAATCACCCACTTTTAATTGATTTCCAGTGCCTTTTGTCAAGACATCAAATTTATAACCCAGTGAAGATGTATTCGATTGCTTACAGGCTGCTAAAAGCCCGAGGCAAAAGCAACAGATAAAGAATGATTTAATAGACATATTTTATAAGATAAAGTTTATAATGATTTTTGATTTAAGTTTACGATCGGGGTGCATATTTAGGAACCACCAATTTAAATTTATCTACCGCATCGCGCAGGCTGGTATGCTGATAGCCACCACTGGCATTTTTATGACCACCGCCGTTGAAATGTTCGCGCGCCAGTGCTTGTACGGAAATATCCCCTTTGGATCTAAAGGAAAATTTAATGATTCCATTTTGATCCGTGATCAGGCATGCGATCTCCACCTCCTTCAGCGACAACAAATAATTGACAATTCCTTCGGTATCTCCCCGCGATATCGCAAATTTGCTGTAATCTTCTTTGGTGAGATAAATATATCCCACTTTGTACTCAGGTATTAATTCCATCCTGTGATACAAGCAATAACCTAATAAACGCAATTGTTTTTCCGGCAGGCTTTTAAATAATTGGGTTTGTAGTTTTTCATTATCGACACCAAGCTCAAGCAATCGTGCACCTTTGCGCATGATATCGGGTGTAAGTGAATAGGAAAAGGTACCGGTATCCGTGATAATACCTGTATACAAACATTCAGCTATGTTTTGATTGATCACAGCCTCATCTCCCAATGCCTGAATAATATCAAAAATTAACTCGCAGGTGGCACTGGATTTATCATTTGAAAAAAGATAATCGACGAAAGGCTCCGGATCGATGTGATGATCGATCATTACTTTTATGGCTTTGTGGTTGCGAACGGATTCCGCCATTTTATCGATGCGATCCAAGGAATTAAAATCAAGACAAAAGATCATCGAAGCCACATCCAATAATTCTTTTGCCCTTTCAGGATGTATGTCAAAGATAACAATCTCCTCGATCCGTGGCATCCAGGTAAAATTGAGTGGATATTCACTCGGAAGCACAATATTGACTTTATGTCCTTTTGCGGTGAGGTAGTGCATCCAGGCCAGGCATGAGCCTACTGCATCTCCATCAGGATTTCTGTGAGAGAAGATGACCACATTTTGAGGCCATGCCAAATCTTTGCTCAATCTCTCTAAATCTTCCATTTTGGAGGCGCAAAGATCGTCAAAAAAATGAATCTGGCCGACATAAATACCAAATAGCCTGTACCTTTGCCGCCCAAATCAATTAAAAAAATGAGTAATCGTACATTTACAATGATCAAACCTGACGCAGTGGCTGGTGGTCATATCGGTGCCATCCTCCATCAAATAACGGATGCCGGGTTCAGAATTGTTGCTTTAAAACTTACCCGTCTCAGTAAAGAAAGCGCTGGTCGTTTTTATGCAGTACATAAATCAAGACCATTTTATGGTGAATTAGTGGATTTTATGAGTTCCGGTGCTATTGTTGCCGCCATTCTAGAAAAAGAGAATGCGGTAGAAGATTTCAGAAAACTGATCGGGGCTACTGATCCAGCCAAAGCTGAGCCAGAAACCATTCGTGCGAAATTTGCAAAGAATGTAGGCGAAAATGCTGTTCATGGATCTGACTCGGATGAAAATGCAATTATTGAAAGCAATTTCCATTTTGCCGGTGTAGAAATGCATTGATCAGACGGTCAAAAGATCTGAAGGAATTTTATCCAAATAAAAAAGCCAAGGGAATTAACTCTTGGCTTTTTTATATAAGACCTCAACTCATAGGAGTTTTATTGCTTAATAAATCTTGCTCTGGAAGATCGATCCCCTTCGGTCGCTTTTATTTGATACAGCCCTGCAGGCAATGAAGAAATATCCAATTGTGTATCACCTGTCAATACATCTTTCCTGATGATTCGACCCGTCATATCGGTCAACACCATATTGGCTTGTTTATAAAGTCCTATTGGTTTGACCATGATATAATCGTTGGCAGGGTTAGGCATTAATTTTACATCGAAAGCTTCGGTTTCGGAGATAATATATCCCTGACTCAGATTGGTATTAGCAATCAATGCACTGGTCGCAGTTCCCAATGTTACCTTCAAAGTATAACAGGAAGTTGCATTCCATGCAGAAGTATTGGCACCGGCGACTCTGGCATAATAAGTTCCTGTGGTGGTGGCATTGAATGCAATGGTTTCATTTGCGGTCCCGGTATTATTGGAACTCGCAACCAGGGTATTACCTCTATATAAAGCCAGGTTATAATCAGCAGGTAAACTTGTAAGTGTTACAGTAAAAGTACCCACGGTGGATATAGTGAATTTATAATAATCCAAATCTCCACTGGGATTGATTAAACCTGCGATATTTGTACCGAAGGGAATGGTTGCAGCGCCGGTCCTGTTTCCATTCGTAGAATTGTCATAACTACTGATACAGGATATTGCAGCCGTAGTAAACTGAGCTTGCGAATAATTTCCCGTAATTGCATTTGTACAATTTGCCCTGACCCTCCAATCGTATAAACTATTTGAAGTCAATCCGGTAAGGTTTACTGATGTGGCGAGGGTAGCGGTTGCGGCATTTACCCAGGTGGCTGATGTATTTAATTTGTAATCAACATCATAATTTGCAGCACCGGATAATGCAGTCCATGCAACCGTCGCGGAAGATGTAGTTATTCCGGAAGAAGTCAGACCTGCAACAGTTCCGCATGTGGGAGTTGCCCCAATATTAGTGGTAAACAAGCCCCTGCCATGAGTAGCTGCTGCTAATAGACCATCACTGCCTCTATATTGTAGCATATCCACCCGCACATTGGGAAAACCAGGATCTGCATTCCATAACGTGGAAACTCCGTTTATCAAATCAGTAGACCAGATTCCGGTCTCGGTTGCCAAAATGGCTTTGGTATTGTCACCGGGATAAAACATTGCCCATCGTACTGGCATATCGGGAAGATTGCCATCGATGACGCTCCACGAGGTGCCACCGTTAGAAGTAACATACACATGATTGATACCATAGTTTGAGAAAGCCACGATGATATTACTTTCGTTAGTACCAAGTTCCACACTGGAAATATTGGTATTTGGAGTCAAAGAATTACTATCTAATATCTGAGTATAGGTCGGTGTAGCATTTGCATTGGTTACTTTAAATAATGTAGGTTTGATGGAAACATTTCGCAAACTGCCTCCCATAAAAACGGTATTGGAAGAATAAGGTGAAACTTTAACTGCTGAAAGGTTTCCTCCATTCAGACCCGACATTGATACAGATGTCATGGTCGTCCCTGTTTGGGCATTGCTCCATCGATTAAAAGTATTGGCAGCTCCGCTGCAATACATGATGTTTGCTACATCGTCATAATCAGTAGGATTGATAAACCTTCCGGCTGAGCTCGAAAAGTTTTGAGAGGACCATGTATTGCCTCCGTCCGCACTTCTACGATATTGGTTGTATACATAAGCACCCCATTGATATTGGGGCTGATCCTGATCGATGTGGACAAATGCACCATCACCCCCGGTTACCTCTACTGAATTAACCAAGCCTGCACCATTCAACTGATGCGTGCCATTATCTTGTGCACCGGCCAAAAAATAATTAGTGCTGGTGGGGTGAATCGCAACTGAATAGAATTGCTTAATCCTTAGACCGGTATTTTTATCAGCGAACGTGGTACCTCCGTCAATTGATAAATGAACACCGCCATCACAGGTAACCAGAAATCGGTTTAATGATGTCCATTGCATCGATTGTTGATCTGCATGTACGTATTGTCCTGTCGTGCCCACCCAATTCGAAACTTTAGACCAAGTACTTCCACCATTGGTTGAACGATAACAATCTAAACTACCGACGATCACATTATTTGCATTATTGGGGTCAACCCCTACTGCCATACAATACCAACCTTGTCCGCTTGTAAAAGCCGGACTCGTCCCGGTAGCAGACCAATTCACACCACCATCAATTGATTTGTATATAGTAGGTACTTCGTAACTGGCATTAGAAGGTAAAGCATATAACGTATTTCCATTACTTGCTAAATCCACGTTGATATTGGTTGGAGCAAAAGAAGTGGTAGGTGCTGTCCATCCGGACGTACCGCTCACAGTAGCAGGAATGTCTGTAAAACGATAACCTGAATTACCTGCCGGTGTATCAAAATAGCCAAAACTAGCATGCAATCGCCCGGTGGTACTTAATTCTATATCGGTCACTCTTGGATCAAGACCTGTCGGCGTGATATTTGTCCATGTACCGGTTGACTTGGTGAATCTAACCAAGCCTGCGGTATTTAATCTTGAATTACATGCTACATAGAGGTTACCAGAAGGATCACACAATACTTTGCTTACGTTCCAATAATTTGAAGTGTTGGCCATCACACTCCACGTCAGTCCATGATCCAATGATTGCCATATACCAGCACCTCGTACGGCATCTGCATTTGTAGCTTTCTCCCCTGTTCCAAAATACATTATGTTATTATCAGTAGGGTCCTGTGTGATACTGGCTACTGCAAGGTTACCAAAAAAATCATTGATAGGTGTCCAAACAGCGGGTGAGGCAGTAATATCGTTTGTCATCCATAG
>CALMKY010000144.1 GCA_937867195.1 uncultured Saprospiraceae bacterium
GGCACCACGGCGCTGACCGGCATCGAGGCGATCAGCAACGGCGTGCCCGCCTTCCGCAAGCCCAAGAGCAAGAACGCCGCGACCACCCTGCTCATGCTCGGCGTCATCGCGACGTCGATGTTCAGCCTCATCACCTGGCTGTCCATCTACACCGGCGTGAAGGTGACGGAGAAGAACTCCGACCTGCTCGGCGCCAACGGGCTCCCGGTGACCGAGCAGAAGACGGTGATGGTGCAGATCGCGCAGGCGGTCTTCGGCGACTTCCGGCTCGGCACGTTCCTCGGTTGATCGCAGGGTGTCGTCGGCTTCGATCAGGCTGTGGGCGGCCTGACTGATTTCGCGGGTCGAGCGAAACGGCACACGCAGGATACGCGTCCGCCCAACTACGGACAAGCCTTTTTGCGCCCAGCTATAAGAGCAAAAGATGCTCTGCGAAGGATCGTCACAGATCAGCAAATCACCGTGCGGCTTGAGCAGCGCTAAGGCAACCTGCGTCCATGAAGGTGCGAAGTCCTGCCCTTCGTCAATGAAGATGGCATCATAGGCTTGCCGCAGCGGATGGTCTGCCACATCATTCAGTACGCCGTCCAAAGGATTGAGCCAGTAAAGTGGTTCCGTACGCTTGTTGAAATTGCCTAAATTGATGCCAAGTCTAAGGCTAGTGTAATGAGAGATATCATTATTATTAGATTGATCCTGCACGGTACGATATACCCAGCCATCCAACAAGTCATTGTCAGACCCGATTAACTGATGCTCTATACCCAGATTAATTCTTTTACTAATTTTCCGGCTTAAACCCATACCCGCCGTGAAAATAGGATGTATATTTCTTTTGTCACCCAATCTGAAGATTGCATACTTTTTCCTTGCTTCCGTTTCATAATTACCATCTAGGATGGCCCTGATTTGTTTCTTAATGGATCTGCGACCGGCTTGTGTATTCGCATCGCCGTGCACCGAAGAGAAGTCATACGCATTTCCATTTTTATCCAGGACATCCAGTAAAGTCTTGTTCATATCAAATCCCATCCCGAGAAAGCCATACCAATTCCATTTATTCCTGGGGTTATGAAAAAGAATATTACCTATATTGATTACGGCATTGAGGTCAAAGACAAAATCGCTCATTTTGTAATTGCGATACAGATCTCCAAATTTTCCATTTGCAGTCGTCTCTCTTAAATCCTGGGCAGCAACTTCTTTTGTAGTGAGTTGAGGATCTAAACCCCAATCCTTACCAAACATGATATCCCCTCTCAATGAAAATGCATATCCAAGTGATTTTCTTAGATGCACTCCGAGTCCATATCCTCCGGGTATCTTGGGATCTACATCGCCATCAGTAAAAAAATGACCAAAGTGTAATCCTAATTCCCAGGCATCTTTTGGTCTTGCAGAATATTTACCGTCTCCCAGTCGCCATTTCTTATTCTGCTCCGGATTGACAGTCATCGTATCCGTAATTTTAGGGGCTGTCCAGGTGTCATTTTGGGCTTTCGTGATTCTCACACTAATCACTAGCAAAGCCATTAAAAAGTAAATCTTCCTCATGTTAAGGTGCAATAAAAAATTAAAGTTAATAACTAAAAAAACAAATTGGTTACGGAATTCAATCTCAAAGTTAGCGAAATAATTACAAATTTAAGTGGGGCATCTGGTTATCTTTACAATAATTTTAATCTTTAAATTATTTACCTTCAATAAAATATGCAGGAAAATTGGACTTTTAATACCAGAAAAATATCGCTACATAACCTTGATTCGATAAAGAACGGGATAAACGAATTAAAATCAGACCTTAATATATTAAAAAATGTTGCATTCCTGATCTTGGATGAAGGTGCCAATGTTATCTACAATGAGTTGTCACATTTGGCCTATCCATTTAACTCACTTGGTATTATAAGATTGGAAGAACACTCCAATAATTCGATTCCACTACATGAATTGATCCAGCAGTTGCAAGCTCATGGAATTACTTTATTGATCATTGGAAGTGTGAACGCTTACTATACAGAATATCTGGAGTCTATTGCAAAGACTTCCTTAATTAACAGTGGTTTGATCATCCACCAGGAATTAATTACTGCATACCCAATGGATGCCTCTTTAATAAAAAACATAAAAGAAGGTCATCTGCATATGAAACAGTTGGGTCATCAGGCCCACTTAACGTCTGCAGAAAGCATGCACCAGGCAAACGAATTAAATATAGAATCTATCCGTCTCGGTCAGATCAGACAAAATATTGACAGGGCCGAACCCTGGTGCAGAGCCACCGACCATGCCTTGTTTTTTACTGACTCACTCCGGGCTACGGATTATCCGGTCAAACACGGCACCAATACCGGAGGATTTTTTTATGAAGAAGCTTGTAAAATAACTCAATTCATCGGCGCATCTTCGCATTTATCGTCCTTCTGCTTTTTAGGTTATGATCCTCTACAAGATCAGGATCACAGAAGTGCAGCTGTCTTCGCACAGCTCATCTGGTATGCAATAGAAGGTATTTATAACTTCAGAGAGGATAAATCAATTGTCAAATCAAAACTCACTCGTTATACCGTCCATGCATCCCATACAGATCTGGACATCCATTTCTGGAAGAATCCCGAAAGCGGCAGGTGGTGGCTCGAAGTACCCGGTGAACCCGATCATTGGATTTCCTGTACGTACGATGATTATCTCGAATCGAGTTATGGGGAGTTTTCTCCGAGATTGCTACGAGCAATTAACAAGGTTTAAGTCAGTACTTTTTCCAGAGTCATGCCGCGGCTGGCTTTAATCAGTATATAACTATGCTGAAAAGACTGCTGTTGATACCAGGCTCTAAGTGCATCTACGTTTTCAAAATACATAAACCGATCGTTCAAGGATTTAGTTTGTGAAAAGGTTGTACCTATCAAACAGACCTGATCAAAAGTCTTTTGCAACAGCAGATCGTGAATTTTTTGATGCTCAGCTAAGGCTTCAGTTCCCATTTCCTTCATGTCTCCCAGCATCACTATTTTTTGATTACCTGCAGTATTCCAGGCGGCAAATGATTCAATAGCAGCCATCATACTCGTAGGATTGGCATTGTATGCATCCAGTAAAATCTGATTGGTTCCAAGCGATATGAGTTGGGATCGGTTGGATTTGTTTTCATACCGAGACAAAGCATCTGTCATTTTTTGCAGCGGTATAGTAAAGTATTTACCAACTGCCAGTGCCATCAGGATATTGCTAAGATTATAATCACCGGGAATCAGAGTTGTTAGACGAATCCATTCACTTTCATCCTTAAGGTCTAAGATAATATTGGGTTGCGCAGAAATTAATTTGTATTGGAATGCCTGGTGAATATTAATTTTCTCCATATCAAATCCTTTACTTACATTGAAAATCATAGGATCCTGAACATCGATAAAAACCGTTCCATGATGATCGCGGATATACCTGTACAAATCAGATTTGGCTATGATCACACCTTCCAGGCTACCGAAACCTTCGATATGAGCTTTCCCTATACGCGTTATTAACCCGAAGGTTGGCTTTGCTATGGCACATAAATCGGCGATTTCGCCAATATGATTTGCACCCATCTCAATGATGGCGATTTGGTGTTCCGGTTGGATAGACAAAATGGATATTGGAACGCCGATGTGATTATTCAGGTTACCCAGGGTAAAAAAAGCGTTGAACTGTGCTCCCAGTACGGTCGCTATTAATTCCTTGGTGGTTGTTTTCCCTACTGATCCTGTGATCCCGATGACGGGTATTGTTAAATGATCGCGATGGGAGGATGCCAATGCCTGCAATGTTTCTATTACCGATTTTACCTGTATAAATTTAACATGATCCTTCAAAGGCTTATTTTGTAAAATGACGAGTCTTGCTCCTTTGTCCAAAGCCTCGTGGGCAAAATCACTTCCATCATTTTTTGTTCCGGGTAAGGCGAAAAAAATCTGATTCGGTTTGATGGTCCGTGAATCAATGCTTACACCATCACTCTTTAGAAATTCCTGATATAGGTTATCCATTTCCATAAAATAAAAATCCCCTGCAAGTTAAAATACCTACAGGGGATTTAATTTATTTTATTATTTATTTAAATCTTCTTTTTACGCCTTTGGATTTTACTCCAAAATCATTACCGCGTTGGTCATTGATTCCCTGAGATCCCATGCGAGACATAGCGCATCTAAACCCTATGGTGCGATCTCCACGATTTTCATCTTTCCATCTACGGGCACCCGGTGATAACCAGTAAGCTCTGTCTGCCCATGATCCTCCTTTGATGACGCGGGATTGATTACTGATCAAAGTATGTACACCATAATCATAAAACACACCTGCCGTATCGTCTCCATCTTTATAATCTTCTACATTCCCTTTGTTATAATTTTCACGTTCCTGCACTTCATCGATTTTCACTGAACGGTATTTAATTCTACCCAGACTATCTTTTTGAACCATACCTGTGGAATCCAGATCAAGGACCCTGAAATCGTTCCCTCGGTAAGGGTTAAGATCTTGTTGCTCTTCATCTCTCAAAGTGGTACTGGTCAAAGGTCTGTAAACGTCTGCTGTCCATTCACTTACATTTCCAGCCATATTGTATAAACCGTAATCATTAGGAATGAAAGCGTGTACATTGGTCGGTACGTTACCTGCATCGTTCAATTTACCGGCTGTACCCATGTAATCTCCTCGGCCCCGTTTAAAATTAGCCAGCATTTTACCTTGATTCTTGGTATGTTTTTTATATCGCACCGTATTACCATCCCAGGGATAAATTCTTCGCTCAGCGATTAATTCATCATTCTTGGATGTTTGCTTGCCGTATAATGCAAGCGCAGCATATTCCCATTCAGCTTCGGTGGGCAATCGATAAGCCGGCAGTAAAATTCCATCTTCAAATTTGACAGGTCTTTCACCACCTTTCTGTATATCTTTTAAATTTTTTCTGACATTTCCTGCGTACTGACCTCCTAAATAGGTTTTAGAAGTAAATACGTCTGCGTCTTTTTGTTCCGGATTGGGATTCAAAATTCCTTTTTCAATCAAAATCATTTCATTGACGCGATCTGTTCTCCACTCACAAAAATCATTTGCTTGTTTCCATGATACCCCTACTACCGGATAATCATCATAGGAAGGATGTCTGAAATAACCTTCAACAAAAGGCTCGTTATATGATAATTCTTCGCGCCAGACCAAAGTGTCGGGGAGTGCCTGCTTGGCAACTTTTGGATAGGATTGATAGACTCTGCTCAACCAATAGACATATTCACGATAATCGATGTTGCGTACTTCTGTCTCATCCATATAGAATGAAGAAACGGTCACTCTTCGACCTTCATTATTCCATTGAAATGGAACATCTTCTTCTGTAAGACCCATTACAAACGTACCACCTTCTATTGGCACTAAATTAGGTCCGGTGACCTGCCCTTTATAATCCAGCTTTTCAAAACCACCCCATTTTTGATCATTGTATTTCCACCCAGTACTGGATGACCTCTCTCCACCTTTTTTAGAACACGATGCCAGAAGTCCAACACTCAGCATCAGGATCCATGTTTTTCTCATCATTTTTGATATATTATTCTTTCTAATAAGTTATGATTGCAAAAAGACTGCCAAATATACGACTATTCGCTTTTACAGAAGAATAAATGTAATAGTGCTGTTAAAAATTGTTTAAAGCGATTTAAGATTATCTAAATAATTGGAAACAATCATTGTAGTCGTTGCCTTTCCCTCTCTGGTCATCCAAATTAAAAACGATTCCAATCTCATGAGCTCCGCCTGATTTCAAAGTAAGTGAAGACAAAGTTGCATCAAAACTATAGGATATTTTCATTTTGCCCGATTTAACCCCGACACTGAAAATGGCTGCATCGAGATTACTGGGGGTCAATCTTGCCCATACTCCGGCAAATAGTGGACCCATACCGAAATAAGCCCCGCCCAATAATTCCGAAAAATTATTCTGCACCGTATATAAAACATTGGGACTTATAAAAAGATTGGATCTACCTGGTTTACCATCATAAATCGATATCTGAGAACCTGCATGAAAAGTCAACCTCAAAGGCAAACCACTGGCTACATTATCCGTTACTTTAATAAATCGGATGTCCGGATTATTTATGTGATTGAGACTAATGCCACCATAAAAATAGGGATTGTAAATCATAGTCCCCATGGCCATATCAAGATAAAAATGATTGGTCTTATCCGGCCTTATCTCTTTACTTAAGATCGGGCTTCCTCCCGGACCCTCAGGCCGCC
>CALMKY010000145.1 GCA_937867195.1 uncultured Saprospiraceae bacterium
TGGCAAATCTTTCAATGGAGGAATCTCTGCTGACCCGACGGCGCCGGCTGTACCCAATATCACACCTCACGGTCATATTGGATCGTGGTCGCTCATGCAATTCAGACAAACGCTGCGAGGTGGAGTCACACCGGAAGGAAAACAACTCAATGGGCAATACATGCCCTGGTCAGAGCTCGGGGCTCATTCCGATGATGAATTAAGTGCCTTGTATCAATACCTTCATTCATTACCCGCTTTGGAAGACTCGCCGGAATATAAAAAGAAAGCTAAAAGCTGAATTAAAATTATTCTTTATATTAGGTAAATCTAATAGTAAAAATTACCTGATATGAAAATATGGATACTGATCCTGGTATTGAGTTTTTGTTATAAAAATTCATATTCTCAATTTTATGATGATTCACTGATTTTCCCGGTGAAAGGACTTTCAATTTCGAGCCCCAAACCAAACGAGCTGGATCGATTTTTAAAATTTATAGATGAAGAATTAAAACCCAGGAAACTGAATACGTTGTTACTCAGAGTTGATTACAATTATCAGTATATCAGCCATCCGGAGTTAAGAGATTCCATAGCTTTAAGTAAAGACGATGTGAAGAGGATCGTCGATTTGTGTAAAGCCGATCATATCAACCTCATACCCCAGATTAATCTATTGGGTCATCAATCCTGGGCTTCCAATACCGGTAGATTGCTATCTGTCTATCCACAGTTTGATGAAACGCCAGCGGTGAAAATGCCCGAGAAGTATGTTTGGCCTAATGCCGAAGGCTTGTATTGCAAAAGTTACTGTCCTTTGCATCCCGATGTTCATAAAATCATATTTGAATTAATCGACGAAATATGCGATGCCTTTCAATCAACTGCTTTTCATGCCGGCATGGACGAGGTATTTTATCTTGGTGATGATAAATGCCCCAGGTGTGGTGGCCGGGATAAAGCAGAATTATTTGCCAATGAAGTGCGTATCATAAATGAGCATCTAAAAATAAAAAACCGGGACCTGTGGATTTGGGGGGATCGCTGCATAGATGGTAAAAATACCGGTATAGGGATGTGGGAGGCCAGTATGAATTTTACAGCAAAATCAATTGATCTTATACCACGCGACGTCGTGATTTGCGATTGGCATTACGAAAGACCGGACCAGACGCCGGTCCTGTTTGCAAGCAAAGGACTGCGCGTCATTACTTGCCCATGGAACCGGCCTCAGGTCGCATCCATGCAAGTGGAAGATATGATAAGATGGAGAAAAAATGCTACTAAGACCATGAGGCCATATTATTATGGTATGATGCAAACGGTATGGGCAAGCGTAACCTCTTTTTTGGATGAGTTTTATGGTATTGCTCCTAAAACACCTCCGGCAAGACCTGACCGGGTCGGAAAGCAAGCTGAATGCATTCGATTGATATTTGATAAAATGTCGATAGCAGAGAAAAACAAATAAGGATTAGCGAAGCAGTAAATTGATGAAGTGCTTTATTGAATTCTCATTCTGTACACTTTCTACTTTTACCTCTTTTACATTTCTACCTTGGTTTTGCCCCAGGCGTACAATTCATTGACGCGTTGATCAAAAGTTTTTCCTTCCACTCCATTCCAATAAAGTTTCTTGTAAAAAGTCATAAGCGCTTCAGGATGATTAGCACGTTTGCTCTCTTTAAGGTTGACATAAATAAAATCTCCCCAAAGCAAAGCTTTGGGTTTAATTTTATTTTCATCCCACATGATCATTTCGACTTTAATACCCTGCAGGTCAAAGTGTATGACGTGTGTCTGCATGACGACGACTTCGTTGACAGTAGCTTGCCTTAGATAGGCGATTTGATTTTTAATAACCATCCACCCATGCTGATTTTCCATTGCATAGCGAAACATGTCAAGTCCATAATGCTCACGCAATTGATCCTCGCGACATTCCACAAAATAATCCAGATACCGGGCTTGATTGAGATGGCGAAAGGGATCACAATCATGAAATCGGATCGTCGTTTTGCTTTCAGGATGCAATACATAATTTTTAATATGAGCTAGTTTTTCGATATCCATTTGACAAAGTTAAGGATAATGAAAATGGAGCATGGAGACCGCATTGATTTTTTAATAATGATTATTTACTTTCCAATTTGTAAAATCCGTTTAATGTTTCGCCTTTCTCACCATATACCAGTACTTCAGTGACTCTGACCTCGTGATCACCCTCCGGGTTATTGAGTTTCATTTGCAATAGGTGATTTCCTTTCGTCAACTGGTATTTCCAAAACAATTCATATCGTCGAGTAGTAAATTCTGCAGGCAAAGTTGCTGATTCTATATTTCTGCCATCGATGAGAAAATCTACGTTGGCTATATATGGGTGGTGCTCCGTTTTACCGGATACATATCCTTTCACAACGATTCCGGTACCGGTAAAGGATATGCTCATCGTGTCCTGAAGGTTTTTATTTTTCCGGATATAGTAAGTTGGTGTCATATGCTCAAAGGATTGCTCATACTGTACCGGTTTGACGGATTGAGACTTAATAAAAACAGAATTTTCATTTACAGTACCTCCATTGGCCTTGATATTTTCCAACGCATGCTTCATACTCAATTCATAGATTTTATTAAGAGAAATATCTGTGTAGGCGAAATTGATGTCTTCCGCCTTATCCAATCCTTCCATCCAATAGGCAGGTATTTTGCTATATCCTAACATCGTTCCCAATATTCCTCCGGCGGAAGATGGATTGCAATCAGCATCTTGCCCACATCGAGTCGTAATCTCAAGTGTTTTAGTAAAATCACCATGACCATATAAGAGTCCGATCACGACATAAGCGGAGTTAATGGTAGCATCGATGTTAAATGGATGAAAAACTCCTTCCGGGCAACCAATATCTTCTGACCATTTATTTTGCAATGCAAACCATGTTCTTTTCCAATCCAAAGGATACAAGGTATACCAATTCATTACATCTGAAATGACTTTATAATACTTCGTATTTTTTGGAATTGCACCCAGTGCCTGGCTAATCATGAATGGGATGTCATTTGAAGTAAACGCAAGCGAATAAAGATTGGCGATGAATACCCCACCATACCAACCATCACCATAATTCATGACATGACCCACCCGATCACTAATTTCGGATGCAGCTTGTGGCATACCAGGTGACATGAGCCCTGCAAAATCTGCTTCGATCTGAAAGTCTATACAGTCAGCATGGGGGTTATGGATCCAATGACCTGATTGAGGCGGTTTGATTCCATGAAGAATATTATATCTCGCTGCCTGATTAGCATGCCAGAGCTTATAACTTTTGTGGGCAAATGCATCTCCAAATGCTTCGGCTGTCGCATTTAAACCATCTCGTTCGAGGACTTCGACCCAGGTAAGGTCCATGTATAAATCATCAAACAGGCCGTCATTGTGAACCAATTGATCGGCGACATATCCTTTGTACCAGGGTATCGGCTGGTAAGGTTGAATGATTGTCCCACAATATCTAAACTCTACCGGGCCACCGAAAGTCACACCAATCGTTTGGCCTGCCCAGCCTCCCTTTATTTTATCTAAAAGTTGAGATTTCGTCAGAGTTTGGGAATAGACTGTACAACATAAACAGACTAATACAGTATTAAAGATTGATTTCATCGAATAAATTTACAAATTCAGAAAAGATTTGAAAATAACTTTATGCCTGATATGTAATTCACGATAAAATGTAAACTCTATGCAAGAAGGAATCATTGAAATTACTAAAATAGAAAATACGCCGGGGCCTACCCATGAAAGTAATGCTCTCTGTGCCAAATTTGTACGGTATCCTGAAAGCCAGCAACTCACCGTTTGGTTGCCGACTTCAGGGTATCAATATCCCGGAGACTATATCCTAGAAGTGAATAAACAAATCATTGAAAAAGATCCGGTACAACATAAACTCAATGGCAGCGTAATGTTATTGTTTGATACGATGGATTGGAACAAAGGTGAGTATATCTTATCCATCGAAATGCCACAAGGAGGTCAACATAAAATGTATTTTATAAAACATGCTGAAAATGAATTGGTAGATAAAAACCAAGTAGTTGAAATGCAGGTAGCCAAAGCCGGGCAGCCTTCCCTCTGGAAAAAAGAGCCTGTAATTCCAATGAATGAAATGGATCAAAAAGATACTTTGTGGAAAGAGTATCGAGATGGATCCGGCAATGTCATTCCGAATGCAGATCAAGCTTTACGAAACAAAGCTTTGCGGGACAT
The DNA here is from genome assembly GCA_937867195.1 of uncultured Saprospiraceae bacterium. Classification (GTDB taxonomy): domain Bacteria; phylum Bacteroidota; class Bacteroidia; order Chitinophagales; family Saprospiraceae; genus JADJLQ01. Next base: position 4,250 of record CALMKY010000145.1, read on the forward strand.
AGAGGATACAATGAATAAAGCATTTTCAACTTTACATAATCCCCGATTAGAATATGAAGGTAATTTCAGATCCGGAAATATTTATTATATCGAAGGAGATACCAGGATTGGTTTTGATCATGAGATGGGCGGAGGAAACTGTAAAATGTATATCAACATTCCGTCACCGGATAACTGGGAGTCTTCAACCGGAGTACCTGTTGATCGCAGGGATGGGATCATTCGATTTGTAGCCAATCAAGTGAAAAGAGATCAGGCACCTTCCTGGAGATATGAAATAGACGAAACCAGTATTGCCTATTATTAGTTCATACTAACATAATACTAAGATAATAGTGCGATAATATCAAGAGCCTAGCTTTGAAAGTATAAATATTCAAAATATGAAATATCTATTCTTAGCACTCATCTTTGCGGGCTGCGCATTAACCCTAAGGCAATTCGCAAAAAATGGCGAAGCTAAAAGAAAGGCTACGATCTGCATAAACCGAAACATCATTCGATATCAAGGATTTCAATCTAAACAAACCGATACACTGGATATCGCATCGATCAGATAATTATTTTTTAATGATTGGTCTGATAGACAACACATAAATTTTTCTTACAGAATCGATCCTGGTTGTATCGATATTCTATCATTCATTTCATTTTATTTGAGACGGTTTTTTGCAATCTATGATTTTATAAATTCCACCATTGCTCTTGCAGAAAACAAATAATTCACCCGTGCCATCCATTCCAAATCTTAAATCGACTCGATTGCTTTTTGTGATTGATTCAAGGTCCGTTAATTGATTGTCCATCATGACACTCATTTTTTTGATGGGCGCCTGGGACCCCTGTTTAATGTCCTTCGATTCAGAATAAAAAATAATCCCTCGCGGAATATCTCCAAAAAGATATTTACCTTTTAATAACGGGATTTTTCCATGGTATACGAAACCGCCGCTGATGGCATTTCCTTCATCATGGTCGTACTGAATGACAGGAGGAGTATACATCGTATCATTGGCTGGTGCAGGATATACTGATTCGGCATTCGCCGTAATATCAAATAGAAAACTTCCTTCACGATACGGCCAGCCATAATGGAATCCTTTGACTCCTAGATTTACTTCTTCGATACTATGTTGACCAATATTGGTTACCAACATTTGCTTAGATTCCGGATCCCATCGAATGAGGTGTGGATTGCGGAAACCACTCATCCAAATTTCAGGAGCATATCCAGTACGGTTGATAAAGGGGTTATCTTTCGGAATTCCATATTTTTTATTAGCGCTATTTTGTCCTAAAGGATCGATTCGAATGACTTTTCCCCATATATGTGTCGGAGCTGTCAATTCGGGATGTCCGGCCAATGACGATCCTCCATCACCAATACCTATGTATAACATTCCGTAATCAGGATCCCCTTTTTTGGATAAAGGATTAAACTCAATGTCTTGCATTCCATGAATTACTGTTTGCATGCCTATGCGCATGAGTTCACGTGGCGTGCCACTAAAGGTTATTTCATTTGGAGTTTTGGTTTTCCATTCGGTAAGTACATATTGAACTGCTGTCTTGACCGAATCAGGTAATGCAAAATCCACTGTAGCCAAAGAATCCAATTCTGTATGCACGGTATACATCAAACCATTGTGCAGGTAATCGGGATGAAAAGCAAAACTGCCAAATCCGGAAGCGAGGCCCGGCTTGTCCATTAAGTTTGGTTTGATAGCTCTCATATCAAAAAATACTCTCGAAGTATCATGGACCAATTCATACATCTTTCCTCTCAAATCAACTATCAAGAGTCTTTCTTTGTTGGCAACCTTTAAACTCACCATTTTATTTATCCGGGTAAAGGGCGATGTGGTAGCACTTGGAGTAATCGTAGTAAGTTGTTTTAAAACAATCGCAAGATCACTCTGTGGTATTTTTTCTTTGATCGGATCCAGTAAGGCACCCGCCCGGTTTGATTTACTTTTGGTATTACCCTCTGAAAATTTATGAATATAACTCAATAAATGGTCGACTTCTTCTTTCTTCAATTGAGGAAAGGGGGTCATGTATTGTTTATACGTTTTGAATAATTCATTAGCATGTGCGTCTCCGCTTTTAATTACTGCGATCGGATTTGCTATAAACTTGACCAGCCATTCCTTAGTTTGTTGACGGGTCACACCGGATAAATTGGGTCCTATGCCATTTTCTTCAAAATTGTGGCAGTTGGCACAATGTGTGACGAAAAGATCCAAACCATGCTGAATCGTCAATTCATCACCAGGATATAATTTAGAAAAATCCGCCTTGACGGTTTTATCTTCTTTGTTAGATTGGCATGCGGCGATGACTAAGATAAGAAAAACCGGCAAGTATTTAAAAGAATGCATGATGGAAAGTAAAAATAAT
>CALMKY010000146.1 GCA_937867195.1 uncultured Saprospiraceae bacterium
GTGGGTCTCTGGATTTAATTCAAAATCTAAGTAAGGGACATTACTCATTAAAGATCAAAGACTCCCTTGATTGCATTGCCTTCGTTGAAGGTGATATCATCGAACCGGATTCACTGACCAATACCATCCTGGTGAAGAATCAATCGTGTTCGGGCGTTACGGACGGTTCGTTGAGTGTGATTCCAAAAGGCGGCACCTCTCCGTATACATACCTTTGGAATAACAATCAAACGACCGCCACGATTACAAATCTTAAAGCAGGCATTTATTCTGTCATTATTAAAGATGCTAGCGGGTGCATGATTAGCCGTAGCGGTGCTTTATTGGTCGGTGCCCCTTTGGAATCTGTCAGAAATGATTCCATTTGCTTTGGAAGTAAATTAACGATAGCAAATAAGGATTATAATAAAACAGGCTCGTATTCAATATCGCTCAAGACAAACCTGGGTTGCGACAGTACCGTTACTTTAAATTTAGTCGTGCGGGATTCTTTGGCATTTAGCGTAACCAAGACAGATCCACTTTGCTTCGGCATCTTTGACGGAACTATTAAAATAAGTCCTCAAATAGCAGGTTCATATCAATATTTTATAAATGATAAACTATTGAATAAACCGGATACGAATAAACTCAAACCGGATACCTATGTAATAAAAATTAAAAATAAATCTGGCTGCGAAAATTCTCAATCCATCACTATTCTTTCCCCTGCAGAATTGAAAGCAGACCTTGGAAAAGATACTACCATCCGGTACGGAGATTCCATTAAGCTTAATTTCACAACTGTCAATTTTAATAAAGCTGATATCATTAAGACGGTTTACTCAGGAATCCCTTATATGACTTGTAGCAATTGCCAGGAAATCACCGGCAAACCGGACAGTAAATCACTGGTAAAGGTAACTATCACAACAAAAAATGGTTGCCTGATTACCGACGAAAAAATAGTGAACGTCAGTTTTGAATATAAAATTTATGCCCCGAACATCATTCAACTAAATTCCAGTGTAAACAATCGATTTACACTGTTTGGGGGTAAAGAAGTAAGTGGAATAAAATATCTGTCGGTTTACAATCGATGGGGTGATTTAATTTTCACGCAGACCGATTTCTTACCAAATGATCCGAATGCCGGTTGGGACGGAACGTATAAAAACCTTGCCGTAGAAGCAGGAGTCTATTTATACGATGCTGTCGTCATTTTTCGGGATGGCGGTGAAATACGATTCAAAGGGGATGTTACACTTTTGAGGTAGTCATGATTAATCTATGATCTCCTGTATATCGGGATCCGGTTCTAAATTATTCATCTGTATCATGATGTCATCATATCGTAACCTTACATGGCCACTCATCGGTTTGATCGTATATCTTTTAGGGCTCGGAAGACAGGCAGCGATCATAGCTGCCTCGCTGCGGGTAAGGTCTTTGGCGTCTTTATTAAAATACGATTTTGCTGCAGCCTGCACCCCAAAAATTCCCGGACCCGTCTCAATGACATTCAGATACCTATTGAGGATTTTTCTTTTCGACCAGAAGGATTCAATCATGAATGTAAAATAAACTTCAAGTGCTTTGCGTACGATAGAACGCCCCTGCCATAGAAAAAGATTTTTAGCAGTTTGCTGACTGATGGTGCTGGCCCCATGCGTCTTCTTTGGATGTCGCTTATTGTATTTCAATGCAATCTTGATGGACTTTACATCAAAACCATCATGATCAGGAAACAATTGATCTTCGCTGGCAATGACGGCCAGCTTCATATTGGGACTGATTTGGTCATAGCTCACATAATCACGATGTAATCCATAACCTTGCAAAAGATTGGATATCTGAGTAAAGGTCAGTGGTGGATTGATAAACCCATAAACAATTAAAAATATCCATTGGAAAAGATAAATGGTCATGAGCGTTTTCAAGGTGATGTTCGCCCATTTTCTCACTTGATCCAATTTTTTGAACCATCTAACATAAATGAATATGCTCAGTGCCAGGACGAGGATGGCCAACACGGCATAACCGATTAAAGGCAATAACTCTTCTCTTCGTTCACTGAGCTCAGGAATGTAAATTATGAAAAACAACGATATCTGAAAAATAAATAAACCACTGCAGGTCATCAATCCAATAGGAAGAAATCTCGGTGAAGCAAACAACGAGTATATAAATTTTAATATGGTACGGATGAATTCTTTCATCTTTTTGAGTTAAATTCCAATGATCCTTATTAAAAAGGTGGTAGTAAATTAATTTAATGATTATGTATGGTATTCAAAATAGAAGTGTACACTTTTTTTAAATTTTCATGGAAAATTTCACCTGAAAATGAATCGATCACATATTGTCTTGCCCGCTCGCCCATCGCTTTTGCTTCGTTCCGGTGGGAAGCAATCCATTCCAGGGTATCCAATACTGCCTTTAAGTCACCTGGTGGAATCAAAAAACCTGTAACCCCGTCAACAATCAATTCCGGTACAGCTCCGGTACCATAAGCCACTACAGGCCTGCGGGCTGCCATAGCTTCTGTAATCGTCCTGCCAAACGATTCACCGACCTGGGTGAGGCTCAATACAACATCGACCATCGCCATCGCCTGATCAGGGTATGAACAATAATCTATCAAATTAAGTCTCGGCCGGGGATTCAAGCTTTCTATTTGCGAATTTAATTTTACTACTTCTTCATTTTGAGGTCCAATCATAATGAATTCCAATTCTGCATTCGACAAAGCAGCGATCGCTAATTTTAAAAAATCATAAATCCCCTTTTTTACGGTATTGGAGCTAATCAAACCTATTTTCAAAACACCCTTCATTGGTATGGAGGGAAGCTCAAAACGGTCCGGATCAATACAATTGTATACTAAAAATACACCTTGATCTCTTTTAAACTGCTCTTTTGTTTTTTTTGAATTACAAATAATAAAATCAGCATCCTTCGAAATCTGATGTATCAAAGTATCCTTATTTGTTGCCATACTTTTGGTCAGTACGAAGTCTTCCGATAGCAGTTCTCTCATATGCACTATGGCCGGTATCCCTGCGATCTGTGATGCTTTCAGCAAGATTGAAATTACTGAGGAATTAATGTGGAGAATATCGACGGATTCTTTCCTGATGCACTTCACTACCCTTGAAATATATTCATCGGAACGCTGGGCCAGCGGATCATACCATGAATACGGAATGTAATGAACAGCTTCCACATATTTACTCAATTCGTCAGTATAGGAAAGATTTTCATGCGGAATCAAACAAGAAATTCTAAACCCGAGCTTATTACATGCTTTGGCTAAATCTAAAAAACTTAATTCGGCGCCAAACAACGGAGGCATGGAAGAATGAGCACAAAGTAAAATATGAGGAAATGTGTCCTCAACTTTTTTATTTTTATCTAATTCATAAATTCTCAGCATATCGTCACCAAAATTGGTTGCAGCTATTAATTTACCATTAGGACTTATATCAATACCATGGGGGAAAGACAATGCGCCGCCAAAGCTTCCAATAATTTCTAAAGACGAGTCCGTTGGATCAAATACTATTTCAATGATCTTATCAGCGTATTGATTTGTAATAAAAAAACGATAACGACCATTTTCTATCTTCGGGTAAGAAGTGGCCAATTCAAAACTATTGACGACGAAATTACTATCCTGAAGTACGGCAATACTTTCTGCACTTATTTGACCCGTAATAATATTGAATGTATGAATCGCCAGTCTTCTGTCGGTGACTTGGTAATCGACATATTCAATACTTACCACTTCTGAATAAATAATTGCGACATATTTGGAGTCAGGAGTGAAACAAATATCCTTAGGTCGTAAATGCTCATGATTATTTATATGTAGACATACCCTGGTAAAAGGATTTGCCTGAATGTCATAGACTTCTATTTGTCCTGGCGTTTCCAGTGTAGTAAAAGCCAGATATTTTGAATTGGGAGAAAAATGTAAACCATGACAAGTATATTGAGGAGTCAGTCTTGTAATTGCATCCGAAACTTCAACTGCATCCATACTTAATCGATGCAAGGTAATCCCCTTGTTATCTGATAATGAATGTGCAACTGCTATCCATGCATGATCCGGCGAAACCATGACCGCATCTGGATAATCTACCTCTTTCGCTTTTTCATATAGTAAATTCAATTGATATTTAATTCCATCTTTATTTTGTAATGCGGTTAGTTGATATATTCTAAGGCACTGAGCATATAGATTTACGGTGACCAAATGCTGATTTCCAATCCATGCAACTCCGGCGCAGGTTGCGATTCTTTTACGGCCACCTACCGAATAAGGAACTATCCCTTCCGGATGGTCTAAAACACTGCGCTCACTTCTGTGAGCAATGATTTCTTTACCGATTGAAGATTTTTTATAAAAAATTGAATGAGGATGAAAAGGTTTGTTGCTAAGCGAAATATCTTTATGATGCGATTGCTCCTGGTTTCTTAAAGACATTGCGGCATCTGGACCTTTTGAGTTTTTTGGCTTCACTATAAATCTGATCGTTCCGAATTTGACCCGAATTAAATAAATAATTTTTTGTATTTTCTCAATGATCTTCATTCCAATTTAATTGATGAAATCATACTTCATCGGATTTTGAAGTTAATATATTTCGAATAAATTGGTCAATGCCATCCTTATGCTGATCGCCGTAAATGGATTTTTGAAAAGACTTATTTCCCTTGGGTAAATCTAAACTGGCTTGAAGGATAGAAAATAAATCATCGTATACGGGATTGTATGGGATTAAATTTTCTGAAATGGATTTTAGTAATACTGCATCTCGATTTTCAAAAGTATTGGTGATGGTAGGTATACCGGATGCTGCTGTCTGAAAAGCAATCACGCCCGGGTGAGCTGAATAATTCAATGACACAACCAAATCGCAGGAAGTAATTAACGACACATATTGTTCATAAGGCAACTTACTTAAAATAAAAATTGAATTGCCGTTTTGATAATAAGAATAATGAGTCGCGATTGTTCCAACCAGATAGATTTCATATCCTGTATAATTTTGACAGAAATCAGACATTGCGCTGTAAATAATGGGAGCTAAATTTCTGGATTGAAATGATTCCGGTCGATAATAAAAAAATATCTTTTTGTTTTTCTGTAGCTTAACATCCCAGGGTATAATAACAGGGGAAGTAATGTACACATTGGCATCTTTCGAAAGCAAATGAAGTGAATCAAAATGCTGTTTTAGTAATGGAGTGGATATGATTATGTTTTTTGATTTAGCAATGGCTTGACGAGCCGAAATGAATTCGGCACCGAAGGGAAAAAATCCGGCTTCATCCTCCTGGCAGTAGTAGACTGTATGCTCATAGTCTTTATAGATCTGTATCGCTTTATGAAATAAATGCTGATTAAATGCTACCACCACACTTGGTTTATACGGAATGCCTGTAATTTGACTTGAATGAGTTACTTCTATTGTCGGAATGTATTTTCTTGCAATGTTGGCATCAAATTCATAGTGTTCGACGGCAATCGTAACCCGCTCAAACAGACTAAAAGCATATTTAAAATCATTAAAGAAAGCTGCATAACCGGCAAAAAACAAATCTTCTTCCAAATGTTTAAACAATATTAGCAACCAGGGAACCGGTGAAGGCAAATAATGATCCAGTGCAAAAGAATAACTTTTAAAATCTTTATGGAGTACAGGAGCGTACAGACCACTTCCTATTTTAGCTTCAAGATTATATTTAGATGCAAGAGCATGTGTACTCCATATCCTGTTTTCATTCTTCCCAAACAGAATAAAGTGAATATACCCAGAAGGAAAAATTTTTAGATATATCATGTGAGCCACATCCGGATACATCTGTCTGTAAAAAGTTTCATTAAAATCAATCAGGCTCCTTTTATCTTGCTCAAGTTTTTTCAGCTCTTGTTTAAAATCCGGATATTTTAATTGATTTGTATATTCTGAACTACGATAAATATTTTGGTACAATTGTTCCAAATAATCAGCATTTCCAAGTTCATTCATTTTAATAATGTGCTGTTCAAAATACTGATGAAGATCTGATTCCTGTTGAATTGGGATCACGCGACCATCGTTCGATTTTAGTAATTCTTTTTGTGCAATCTTTATCCAATCAAACCCTGCCTTGTTGCATATATGAAAATACAACCGTTCAATAGCGTGCGCCATCGTACCATCTTCTTGTTTGTTTTCGAAAGGAAAATCGCGGAAGGTCAATCCTGCTTCTAAAACAGGTCTCAGGGCAGAGGTGCGGGCCCAAAACATAGAACCGGAAGGAAAATCCAAATAATTACGAATATTTAATTTTATTTTCAACCTTCTGGCCACTTTCCTGGCTAGATTGAAATTATAGCCCCAGCCTATACTCATTCGGACAGCCTCAAAATGCTGGGGAGCAATGATACCAATTCTCTGATTTTTATTAAATATCTCAAACACACTGTTTACTACTTCCTCAGATCCAAGCAACGTATTCAATAAATAACTTCTCCAGTTTATAAATGCAGATCCATATGGAGATAATTTTGAATGCAAGTGCAATACATACTCATAATCTTTGTAAATATCCTTAAATAGCACCAGTTTGGGTGCAATATCCCTGCCCCGATTGGGTGTTATTCTTATATCCAATTTGCCGGTATGCCAATCCTTCAACGATTTAATTAATTCGTTTTTCTTTTCAGCTGTATCCGTAGAGATACACAGACCATATTCAAAAGGTATCTTGCTGAGATAAAGTTTAAATTCATCCATCATTTCGATGTAGAACATATGACAAATGACTACCAATCGTGGAGAGACTGCCGGCATGTCTATTTCATACCGAAAAGGTACACCGATGGCTGTATCATTAAATAAAGGAGCGAAATGGGGTTTGTCAAGGAGATGAATTTTATTTGACTTGATTTTTTGTATCAATTCACCGGATATAGTCCACCATATGATCTGGGCAGATTTTCTTGCAAATTTTCTAAATCTCGGATACTTATAATCCATGCCATCCATGTTATGTAAATCGAACGAATTGACTAGGAATCCTTCTTTTTCAAGATAATGATATCCTGGAAACTTACATATTCCTTTCTTCCACACCAATTACCATAATGAATCGAATCAAGGATAAAGGAATATTTAGCAAATAATGACTTTATTTTCTCCTCTTCGTATCCAACGGCGGCTTCGGGCACATCTACCTGATCGATAAAACAACCCTGGTATTGATGTTTAAACTGAAAAGTACTTTTTTGATCGAGGATACATTTTAATGATGATTCATTCAGAATGAAATAAGTAATCAGGCATTTACCACCGGGTCGTATGGTTCTGCTTATTTCCGCAAGATAATTTTCCATTTCATCCGGCAGCATATGAGTAAATACAGATGTGAGAAAAATAAAATCAAATTCCTTGTCATGGAAAGGAAAATGGAATTTCTCACCTTTATTTATTCCATTTTTTTCGTACAGTGAATTAAATACATCGGCTACCTTAAAGCGAAACTTGGGAAATTTGGGAGTAATATTTTTTTGACACCATGTTACCATCTCCCTTACAATATCAAACCCTTCATAACTACCCTTTTTGGACAGAAAAGAAGTCAATGGAATGGCCATACGTCCCGTACCACAACCAATATCCAATACCCGATGATCCGGAGACAATTGCGCGAGTTGAATAAAGTGATTCAAAAACTCATCACCCACTGCTTTAAAATCACCTCCCCCCACCAAATCAATAAATCTTTGAGGAGGAGTTTCTATTTTATTCGCATCCTGAATATTCTGACGACCGGCAAATCTGGAATAGAGGGATTTGAATTTTGTAAATACAAGCATATGGTAATGACCAAGATAAATAAATGAATTCGCGTAAATATAGCTACTAACAGGGTCAACTAGGTATACTCTGACAAAATAGTTATCCTGTTAAATTACCTAACTTTGCGTCTGCAACCATGGGGCGCCGGGATCATGTACTATGTTTATAAATAGTGAAGCCAATGTATATTATCATCAGCACCGGTATGACCTGATCTCTTGCCGCAGTCTTCCCTATAATGACCGGGTAGCGGTCATCATAGAAACCAGAAATAATCCGATCTTACCCTGGACGATCAATAACATTCTTTATTACACTCAATGGCCTGTCATCGTATATCATTCTAAATCAAATACACGATTCTTAA
>CALMKY010000147.1 GCA_937867195.1 uncultured Saprospiraceae bacterium
CTATTCATTTTGCTAATAGAAATGGTTAAGCCAACCGGTGTCCGTGGATTGTCGGTCTGATCTCTTGGGGTATGAGCAATCGCTTCCGCTACCTCCATCCCTTTGATGACTTCCCCATACACTGTATAATTTCCATCCAGTCTTTTGATGCCGTTTTTATTCATTACGATATAAAACTGGCATCGGGCGCTGATCTTATCAGGATTATTATCCCTCCCGGCTGCAAACGATCCATACTTATGTTTGTGCTTTATGGTATCTATTTCAGGTTTCAATAGATATTCAGGATCTTTAAAACCTTGTTCGGTGTCAGGGCAACCACCCTGGATAACAAAATCGGGTATCACTCGATTAAACGTGAGCGAATCCCTATAATGGGATTTTGCGAGTTGTAGAAAGCTGGCTTTGTGCCTAGGAGTATCGTCATATAGCCAGATTAAGATGGTTCCTTTAGGAGTTATGATTTGGGCAATATCGTATAGCCTATTGGTTTGTGCATTTATTTTGAACAGTTGAATGCACACGAATAAAATGGTTAAGAAATGATATGATTTTAGGATTCGTTTTATTTCTGACATGATCGCTATAGAGATTTTCAGTTACAAAATAAGCTATAGATCTTTTATGGCAAAACCACGATTATATAATGGGTCTTTCAGACGAAAATGGAATATCAAAAAATCTGCCTTTTTGTCATAATACCTTTTGCGTTCTATGACATTATAAAACCTAAAATATTGATTTCCTGTACATTTTGTCAAAATATAGCATTGGCATTACTATTGATAAATTCCCACTGTATCATTAAAAGAAAAACGAAATAAAATGGGAAAAATAATAGGCATTGACTTGGGTACCACGAATTCGTGCGTATCTGTAATCGAAGGTGGAGAGCCGACTGTAATCGCCAATGATGAAGGTCGTCGTACGACCCCTTCGATCGTGGCTTTTATGGACAATGGTGAGCGTAAAGTAGGTGATCCTGCCAAGCGTCAAGCCATCACCAATCCAAAACGCACTGTGTACTCTATCAAAAGATTTATGGGTCGCCGCTTTGCAGAAGTCGGCGAAGAAACCAAAAGAATACCTTACAAAGTAACTCGCGGTGATAATGACACTACCCGCGTAGAGATCGATGGTCGCACTTATACTCCACAGGAAATATCTGCCATCATCCTTCAAAAAATGAAAAAAACTGCTGAAGATTTTCTGGGACAGGAAGTAACCGAAGCAGTCATCACTGTACCCGCCTACTTTAATGACTCACAGCGTCAGGCTACTAAAGAAGCCGGTGAAATTGCTGGTCTTAAAGTAAAGCGTATCATTAATGAACCAACCGCTGCAGCTCTTGCTTACGGTCTTGATAAAAAAGGTAAAGACAGTACCATCGCCGTCTACGATTTAGGTGGAGGTACTTTCGATATCTCTATCCTTGACTTAGGAGATGGCGTATTTGAAGTGAAATCAACGAATGGTGATACCCACCTGGGTGGTGATGATTTCGATGCTGTCATCATCGATTGGTTAGCCGATGAATTTAAAAGGCAAGAAAATATTGATCTTCGCAAAGATCCCATGGCACTGCAAAGACTTAAAGATGCCGCTGAAAGAGCTAAGATCGAATTATCATCTTCAAGTGAGACTTCTGTAACATTACCCTATGTGACTGCTGTGGATGGTGTACCCAAACACTTGGATGTAAAACTATCCCGCGCTAAGTTTGAGCAATTAGTAGACCATTTGGTTCAAAGGTCTATCAAACCTTGTGAACAAGCTCTTAAAGATGCCGGTCTTACTAAAAATGATATCGACGAAGTTATCTTGGTCGGTGGTAGTACCCGGATCCCTAAAATACAACAAGCCGTAGAGGATTTCTTCGGTAAAAAACCATCCAAAGGTGTAAACCCTGATGAAGTCGTTGCTGTAGGTGCAGCCATCCAGGGAGGCGTATTGACAGGTGATGTAAAAGATGTATTGCTTCTCGATGTGACTCCTTTGTCTATGGGTATCGAAACGATGGGAGGTGTATACGATGTCGTGATTGAAGGAAATACAACGATTCCATCCAAGAAATCCAAAGTATATTCTACTGCTGCCGATAATCAACCCTCTGTAGAGATTCACATCTTACAAGGCGAGCGCTCGATGGCAAAAGACAATCGTACGGTTGGACGCTTTATCCTGGATGGTATTCCACCGGCTCCCAGAGGTGTACCACAAGTAGAGGTTACTTTCGATATCGATGCCAATGGCATGTTGCATGTATCTGCGAAAGACAAAGGCACCGGTAAAGAACAAAAGATCCGCATCGAAGCATCTACCGGCTTATCTAAAGAAGAGATAGAAAAAATGAAACGCGAAGCAGAAGCAAATGCCGATGCTGATAAAAAAGCGAAAGAACAAATCGAAAAACTCAATATGGCCGATAGTCTCATATTCCAAACTGAGAAACAACTCAAAGAATATGGTGATAAATTATCTCCGGGTAATAAATCAGGCATCGAAAGCGCATTGTCTACCTTAAAAGATGCGCACGCTGCCAAAGATTATGATCGCATCGAAAAAGCCACAGAAGGTCTTAATCAGGCATGGCAAGCTGCCAGCCAGGAAATGTACCAGGCACAACAATCTGGTCCTGGTACCCAAGATGGTCAGGCGGATGCAGGTAATGCAGGCGGTAATTCTTCTGCCTCTGGTAATTCCGGCAGCGATAATGTGACCGATGTGGAGTTTGAAGAAGTGAAGAAATAGTCTCCTTTAGGGGATGTCAAAATGTTTTGCGAATTGTAAATAAATTTTGACAGTGGTTGATGTTGAATAGAAGAATAGTTGAACTGAAGAATTGTTCAACTCTTGTGATCAATACAGCCGACCTGGATTTTCCAGGTCGGCTTTTTCATTTCATGATATTACCTTAAAATATTTTAAAGAAAAGGACTGCCCATTCATTGGGATGGTAGTTAACAATTCTTTCGTACGCATCCGAAAAGAAAAATCCACCAATCGCACCGACCAGTAATCCACCCAAAACCAATAATCCACCAACAATCCATCCGGCACCGGGTATTAATAATGCAATAATTCCTAATGCTATAAATGCTCCAGCCAAACCTCCTATTACGATAGATTCTAATCCAATGTCAGCACCCATGGCAGTGACATCTTTATCGCCCACACCACAATAGTGTGAACAACAACTGTGACCTGTCGTGTCTAGTGAATTACAATTGCATGGACTTGAACAAAGTCCATTCCAATTGGTTGGCGTTGGACAGGTAGGGGATACAATTGGATGCTCTTTAGCCTCTAATGGATGGCATAAAGAAAGGGTATGACCTAACTCGTGCATGCATACGATCGCGCTAAAGCTGCCGACCATGGTTGAGCGAGATACCATAAAATGCGTCCCCGGCCTTTTGGCTCTTCCATTTTCACCAGATGCCATGTTTGGAACATAAAGCAAGTATCGATAGAAATGATTTCTTTTTTGATCCATATTGGCCGATTTGATATTGATCAAATCATTAAAATCTACATTGTCTTTAAATGGCAATAAACTGCCACCTCCAAGGTAACCGTCGTCCAGCTTAAGAAAAATATTGTGATAATAAAATTGTGAAGTTATCTGTTGCTTGGCATCGAACGGCATATTATCATCGGCGCTCGTAGCATCCTGTTCGATAAACAGATCTTTTCTGACCGGTGATGAAAGACCATTATATCCGTCGATCGCGGTTCCTGATCGGATCAACCCGTTTTGAGTTGAAATAAGGAATTCCAACGAATCGGTTATTCCATCGTGCTCAGAGTCACAGTGACCTTTCAATGGATCTGGATCCATAAACGAGACTTTTATACTTTTGAAATGTAATTTATAGTGGTGACTTCCACTTGGATCATCGATTGCTTTCGAATCTTCCGGTCCCCAATCCAAAAGGGTAGACATAAAAGTATCATCGGTCGGTTTCTCGGCGATGGCAGGATCGGCTTCTCTTAATTTTATCCTGGATTTGTAATGCACCATGTTATTATCTTCTCCATTTCTGTAACGAATGTCTACCGGCAAAAACGGTTCTACCTGGGTATTATCATCCATTTCCCAGGAACCATCCAATGATTCATTATCAGGGAATCGTACGTTTTCCACATCCACGTAGGTTTCATCACTGCCAATCTCGACCGTGCCGTCTTCGTCGATGCATTCAACTTTGGAAAGTAGAAGGATGTCTTTGATGTTTTTGCCATCCCACCAACCGTCGTGATCACTATCCGGATTATTTGGATCCAATCCATTTTGAGTCTCATATCGGTTTGGTAATCCATCCCCATCATCATCAGGTTGCTTAGGATCAAACGTGGTATCCTGATCATCCGGTATGCCGTCACAGTCTGAATCCAGATGGCTATCCTTATCAGCATTGGACTTATCAGGACGGGTTAAGAAAATAATAATATCATCTGCTTTGCATGGTGGAAAAGGTGGTGGTTCCGGCAAGTTCCAACCTTCATCTCCCAGGCTGGTACCCCAATTTCTATGATCGCCGTCCAGCCATCGATTGACATGATGATTGGTATATATTGGATCGGGCATATCATTGATCCAAATTGTGATGCCAGCAAAATTCCATCCACCGCCAAAATAACTGTCTTCTGTTTTAGCAATCCTGATTTCGCCAATGGCTTTAATCAACTCCACAGAATATTCAGGATCATTTATACTGAATGTAAAATGATCGGTTTGATTTCTTTCAAAATCATCGTGATTAGGATTGTCCAGGTCAAAATCTTTACCACCAATATATAAGTGTACTGGATCATCAGTACCCGCAAAACGCTTATCACCGGTTTTAATTTCAATGTCCAATTTCAATACATTTTGACCCTGTAAACAAGTTGAACTGTATACCAGCATCATTAGGCATAGGATATTCTTTTTCATTTTAGCTTATTTATTCATAGATGTAATACTATTTAAAATGGTCCATTCAATTATTGTTAATATTAATTATTGCAAGGATTATAGATATTATTTTCAGCGAGACCATAAGATAACACAATCTTCTTATTATCAATCCATTAACATATCGTTACCTATACATAATCATTGAATATAATGTGTGCGATATATTTTTGTATTCTTAATTAATCAAATCTTTTAATTAGACACTTCATGAAAAAATTATTTTTCCTTTTTATTGCAGTTGCAGGTCTTATGGCCTCTTGCAAAAATGACAGCGCTACTAAAGATGCTGCACGTGCTGCTGTAGAAGGCACTACTCCTGCTGCTACTACTCCAGCTGCTACTACCGATCCGAATGCAGCCGCTGCTGCTGTTCCATCTGGACCTACTACTACGATTCAGTTTATGGAAGAAGAATTTAACTTTGGTACCATCAACCAAGGTGATGTCGTATCTCATACTTTTAAATTTAAAAACACCGGTTCTGAGCCTCTGGTCATCACAGATGCTAAAGCTTCTTGCGGATGTACTGTTCCTAAAAAACCAAACGATCCTGTGGCTCCGGGTGAAACCGGCGAATTAGTAGTTGAGTTTAACTCAGCTGGTAAATCTGGCGCTCAGACTAAGCAAGTTACGGTTACCGCTAACACCAATCCTCCACAATCTTTCATCCGCATCGTATCCGATGTAAAAGTGAAAGATGCTGCTGCAGGTGCTGCTGCACACTAATGAGTACAATCTGTAAAGAATAATGTGAAGCATCGGGTGCTTTGTTAAAGGTGCCCGACTTCCAAAAACAGGCCGGCTCTCTCAGAGTGCGGCTTTTGTTTTTTATATCCGTTCCATATCTGATTATATTTGTTATCCATGTTGATTAGAAGCATCATACTTTCTGGCATATTTCTATTTGGAATAAAATTATTTGCTGCCACCGATAGCCTTCAATTGAGTTTATTAACCTGTGACCCGGGAGAGGAACTCTATTCTACATTCGGTCATACGGCATTGAAAGTACAAGACCTAAGAAGCGGTCAGACGTATGTATTTAATTATGGGACATTTAACTTCAGAGAGCCCAATTTTTATCTCAAATTTATGCGGGGTAAACTCAATTACTATCTGACCGTACAGGATTTGGATAGTTTTTTATCTGAATATACCGAAGAAAACAGGGCAGTACATGAACAAATTTTAAACCTTTCAGACTCTGCCAAACACATATTTTTTGAAGCACTCAAGCTAAATGCACGACCCGAAAACCGGGCCTATAAATATGATTTTTTCTGGGATAATTGCTCTACCAGGATACGGGACAAAATTGAACAAGGGTATGATCATCAAATCAATTATT
>CALMKY010000148.1 GCA_937867195.1 uncultured Saprospiraceae bacterium
TCCTTGATAAAATCTGGGGAAATGATTCCCAATTTAATTCACGCAATCTCGATGTGTATATAACTAAACTCAGGGACTATCTCAAAGAAGATGAAAATGTGCAAATCATCACATTGAAAGGCGTCGGATATCGTTTAGTGTATTAAAATTGTACAATCCGTTGTGGTCCTGATCCATCTGCATATCTTTACATCCTAGAATGCTATTGGGCAAAGTATTGATCGTTCGTTTTTCTTCATTAGGGGATATTGTATTGACTTCATTGGCCGTACGTTGTATTAAAAAGCAAACCGGGGCCCGGATTCATTTCATGACGAAAAGACAATTCTCAGAAATCCTTTCTGCAAATCCATACATAGATAAAATCTGGACGATAGATCATTCGACCGACGAAATAATAAATGACCTTAAAAAGGAAAATTATGATCTGATCGTTGATTTACATAAAAACCTAAGATCATTGAGGTTGAGGATTTCATTATTCGGTGTACCATCTGTCACTTATTTCAAAGCAAATATCGCAAAATGGAAAGCAGTCTATCTTAAAAGATTTGATTTTCCTAAGCAACCAGTAGCGCTTCGGTATTTGGAGGCTGTACAGAAGTATAATGTCCTGGATGATGGTGAAGGGCTCGACTACTTTATTCCGGATCAGGACAGATTGGATGTAAATGCAAATTTTAATATTGTGAAGCCATTTATAGCTTTAGTGATCGGAGCTATGCATTTTACGAAAAGAATTCCTTTAGTCAAGTTAAGCGAATTGATAAGTCTTATCGATAAACAAACACCCATCGTTTTAATAGGCGGTCCTGCTGAACTTGAAATGTCAAATCAATTAAAAGGCTCTAATATTTATAATTTATGTGGTAAACTCAATATCAACCAATCTGCATCTATATTGCAACAGTCTTATCTGGTCATTTCACCGGATACTGGTATGATGCATATTGCAGCGGCATTGAAAAAACCAATCAAAAGTATTTGGGGTTCTACGCTGGCTGAGTTTGGCTTTTGGCCTTTTTATGGCAAGAATTATTCCAATCTGAATACATCCTTTGAAGTAAAGGACTTGGAATGCAGACCTTGCTCGCGCTTTGGACTGGAAAACTGCCCCAAAGGGCATTTTAAATGTATGATGAATCAGGATTTTACAGGGATTGTAGGAAACTGAATTTCAGATTTAAAGCATGTTCAGTAATATTCTTGAGAAATAAAGGATTAATTTAGATGCACCCGGGGCCAAAGGCTCACGGAATTATTCAACACCATCAATGCATTGATCTCATAGGTAAAATAACTGCGGATTGGAAAATTATCCACGATGCCTTTTACTTTACGTTCACTCTCTGCATGCAATACAATCCAACCCTGACTGCGGTCTTCGCTGATTGCATACATTTCGATCACACCTTCTATCAATAACTGATTGACAAGCTTGCGATGCGACGGAAGCAAATCCCAGAAAGCATCATCAATGGATTGTAATTGTATATTAACGAGGTAGCTTTTCAAAATTGAAAATTTATTTTAAAAATCTGCACCCAAAGCTAGATAAAGTTTTGGTTTCTGCACCTCCCGGGTTTCAATACCCCAAGCATAGTCAGCTCTGATTTGATATCCCAATATGGTCATTCTCAATCCGGCGCCATATCCTGCCACTACAGGATCACGAGCATAAATGAGATCAATCTTGACTTTGGTATTCGTAACGGAAGTAGTATTCAATGGGCTGTTTTGATCAAACGGACTTCGTCCAAACCATGCAGTCCCCACATCACCAAAACCGACCACCTGAAAGTTTCTGAAAAATGAAGATCTGATTTCTTTACTGGACAGATATTGGAAAATAGGTACTCTCAATTCAGCGTTTACTAAGGCATAGCTGGTACCATTGCGTACATTTTGTTTAAATCCCCGGAGATTAGCACCTAAACCATAATAAGCATATCCCGTCCCCGATGGTGTAGGAGTATCTTCTTCATACTGAGGTATAAGCCAACCGTCCACACCTCCAAGAAAAAACAAAATCTTTTCAGAACCAAAAGAGGTAGCTCCGGCTGCCCTTAAAGCCAAGATGGTTCTGCGGTCCAGTCCAAAATATTGCCTGGCATCAAATCCCATCACTGTCATAAATCCTTTTGCCAGATCCAGTTTCCAATTATCAAATACCTGGATCTGCATTTTCTTAACAGCTTCTATAAATAATTTAGCACGGGATCCTGTAAATCGAGTGACATCGATCGGAGTCGTATTGTCGTATATATATTCGGCCTTTAATCCTGCACGCTGGGTCGTTTCAGGAGATACATTGATATTCTGCGGATCGGTGGCCAATAAAACCGATCTGTCAAATCGGATCGTACCTGTGAGCCTGACACTTTGATATGTATCGAAAGGGTATTTAAATTGCGCCACTCCAATCATGGTTCGGTTACGACGGCGATTGGCCAGTATGTTCGTAAGAGGTTCTGTTACATAGCGCGTTTGACGATAGATCCCAAACTTTTTATCAATCCGTTTTTTATTATCTTCAAACGTAAGGAAATACTCAGTACCATTGAAGTCGGTCGGTATCCGTACGCCACCTTCAAATGAATAGTCTTCGAAAATGTCTTTGATTTGACCTTTGATTAAGAATCCCGGCGGAGGATATTCAAATCCTCTTTTAGTACCCGCATAGCTGTTTAATCCCCCAAAGAGTAAACCGTTGTCCATATTGGTAGTGACCCGATCCACTTTAAATTTTAACCTGGAAGCGACCATCCTGATAAATGAAAATTTTTCCGGTACCTGGGTTCTCAACGGATTAAACGAAACCACAGGAGAATGATGATTTGTATCCATGGTAGCATTCTTCTTAGGTTGAAGGGCAGAATCAATCGCGGATGGACTGACAAAGGAATCATTCTTTTGTTTATTTTCTAATTTAATTTCCACCGGATCTGGAAAGGGTGATTGGAATAAACTATATTCTTTTGAAACTGCTGTAGTATTGACTCCAGGTTTTGATTCAGTGGCTTGAACGGATATTTCACTGTTCGGGCCGGCTTCTATTGAATGATTTTTCAATTGAGTGATTCTGTAACCGGTCAGGCCATGTAAAGTTGTATCGGTTCTTAAAAGATTTTCTTTAAAAAGCATAAATCGCGATCCTTTTTTAATACCACCAACCCCTGTTCCTTCCGCAGCATGAAAAGCTAAAAGATCGCGATCACCCTTGGAAGAAGAAATGGTGATGATTTTTCCCTGATCATCAATGGTCATGGTTTTACGTTGCTTCACACCATTTTCATCTTGCAGGTACGAGATTTGATTTGGACCGGAGATGTTTGGACGATCGATCTCATAATATAAATTCGAAGTCAGTCTTATGAGTTTATGTGTCGTCAATGAAGTATCGAACGGTAAAAAATACAGATTAAACGGTTGTACCGGTAGTAGTGAATCCAGTGGCATCGTAAACAAAGTATCGAGTGGACGATTGGATTTAAATAAAATACCCTTCTTTCCCATAAGTGTACCGTAAGAAGCATCCAGGTCATCGTAAAAATCCTGATTAATCCTTACTGATTCGCGGGTAATGGGTCGGTAAACATATAGATCGGAAAGTGCGTCGGTACTGGCATCAAGCAGTAATTTACTATCATTGATCCAATCCAAAGCGTATACCCGTTGATATTCCGGTGATAATTTATCAGCCGAAATAATCCCGGATTCTTTATCCAGTAAATATAACCACCAGACATCATGCCTCTCGGTAATCAAAGCTATACTTTTTCCATCCGGATGCCATGCAAAAGTCGGCACTGTATAATCTGTCTCCTGAACATTATTTTTAATTCCGGCAGCAAATATTTTTCTTGGCTTATCACCATGTTGTAAATTTTGTACGTAGAGTTTATACCGACCCCTGTTATTTACTGCATACGCTACTTCTTTGCCATTGGGAGAAACTTTGACCTGATAGATCGGCAATCGTTTTTTGTTTTTAATTGCCAGAGATTGGTTATCATTAAATGACCTGAGTACTTTGCGATCTTCCTGGTAAGTCTTTCTAAAAAGATCCAC
>CALMKY010000149.1 GCA_937867195.1 uncultured Saprospiraceae bacterium
TATTCTGTATTTTTTAGTATTGTCTACCTGGGCTCCATCGATTACTTCGTACAGTGGATTGGTCAGCAAGGCATCGTTCGTAGGGGAAAAAATCAGGTTTCCATTATCGTCATAAGGACGACCCAGTGGATTTTGCTGAATAGTAAAAGCATAAGGATTCAGGTTTTCTCCATTGCGATCAGAAAACATCATATAACTGGAGATACCTACTTTTACCCTGCTATTGATCGAGTGATCGATATTGGCTCTTAAAGAATAACGGCTATAATCAAGACCCTTACTAATACCTTTATCTTGGAAAAACCCTGCAGACAAATAGAAAGCAGTCTTTTCATTACCACCCTGGATACCGAGTGTATGATTTTGCATGAGACCATTTTGCAAGATCAGATCCTGATAATTATTATTACGATGAGCAGCTATACCGGCAGCCACCGCGGGATCTCCACCCAAAACGGCTACTTTTGCATCCGCAGCTGCATCGGCTACACCGGTAGGAACAGGATTGCCGGCAGCATCTTTATACAAACCTGTTGCGCGATAAGCTTCTCGAACAAACTCTGCAAATTCGTCTCCTGAGAAAAGTTTTATTTTATCCAAAGCACTTGACTGACCCGCATACGTGTCTAAAGTAACTGTGGTCTTACCTTTTTTTGTAGACCCTCTTTTAGTCGTAACGAGGATAACACCATTGGCACCCCGTGCGCCATAGATGGCTGTGGCAGTAGCATCTTTGAGTACTTCAAGAGATTGTATATCATTTGGATTGATGTCTTCATATCCTGCGGAGAGCGGTATACCGTCTACTACATACAAAGGATCGTTTCCAGCATTAAATGATCTACGACCTCTGATCAAAATTTTGGGTGTCGAACCCGGTTTTGATCCTGACTGGGTAACATTCACACCGGTTGCTCGACCCGTTAAAGCCTGAGCAAGATTGGTGACTGGTATTTCAGAAATTTCCTTTGAGGAAATAGAAGCGATGGCTCCGGTAAGTTGACTTTTCTTTTGTGTACCATAACCAGTGACAACCACTTCAGAAAGAGCAGCAGCGTCTTCGGCCATACTTACATCGAGATGAGTCTGATTACCGGCGGTGATTTCCTGGGTGACAAAACCCAGATAACTAAATACAATAACATCATTGTCTGATACATTGGACAATGTGTAGTTTCCGTCAACATCGGAGACTGCCCCGTTGCTAGTGCTTTTGATAGCTACACTAACGCCCGGGAGTCCGGTGCCGGAAGGGTCTGTAATTTTACCCGACAACGGATGTGTCTGGGCCAGGATCTGCATACTTAATAACAAAAGCAAACCCATTAGAGAGGCTTTTTTATTCATACAAAAGTTTTAATAAAGTTTTTTAATTTAAGTCGCACAATATAGAAATTATGCTTAGAATTTAAGTTTATCCTAATCACTATTATATGATTTTTTCTTAAAGTGGTACTAAAAATGCAAAATCGATGATTGATTTTACCTAGTTATTTTTTCTTTTTAAGACTCCACTCAAAAGAAAACCGGGCTACTTCCACCCCGCCCCCGGTTTTACCTATTGTTTCTACCCTGGCGATGACCCCTTCTCCGGTCTTTAATGTCTGCTGCACCGCAGCCAGAATCTTCATTGCTTCATTGCATTCAAAAAATATCTTTTCAGTAGCTTTCTTTGAGAATATACCTTCCATTTTGGTTACTAACATGGATACATTTTTCCCTTTGGTGGCGGCCAAGGCAATACTTCCGGTAGATAACTCCGCAGCAGCAGCCAGGGCGGCAAAATAAATTGAATGGAAGGGGTTTTGAGTGCTCCACCTGTAAGGCAAAGAAACGATGGCGTGGTTTTCGTCGAGAGATTCCAGTTTTAATCCAAAGAAAAATGCCCCAGGTAAGTTCTTTAAGTAAAAAAAAATCATTTTACCCGAATTCAGCATTTGACTCACCACCTTTTTATCCATAACAAGAATGAATTTATTTCATTTTTAGAAATGTATGAATATATAATTATTTTCGCACTTCATAAACCTAATAATTTGTAGCAGATGAATTTACATGAATATCAAGGCAAAGAATTACTGAAAAAATTTGGTATTAAAGTACAGGAGGGAATTGTAGCGGATACGGTCGAAGCCGGACTCAGGGCTTATGATGAAGTAGCTAAATCTTCGGGTTCACCCATTGTGGTAATCAAAGCACAGATCCATGCCGGTGGCCGAGGTAAAGGAGGTGGGGTGAAAGTGGTTAAAAATCATGACAATGCTGCGCAAGTCATACCGCAAATCCTGGGCATGATGCTCAAAACGCCACAGACACCGGGAGGTGTTCAGGGTCCGGGAAAATTAGTACGCAAAGTGTTAATAGCGGAAGACTCGTATAAACCTACTTTTGATTCGTGCAAAGAATATTATATATCGGTCCTGACGGATCGCGAGAAAAAAGCGAATGTAATCATTTATTCTACCGAAGGAGGTATGGATATTGAGGCGGTGGCAGAACATACACCGCACCTGGTATTTAAAGAATATGTACATCCATTGGTTGGTCTTCAGGCTTTCCAGGCTAGAAACATTGCATTTAACTTAAAGCTTGAAGGGGAGGCATTTAAAAATATGGTCAAATTTGTAACCAATCTTTATAATGCATTTGTTTCATCAGACGCCACTCTATTTGAAATCAATCCATGTATGCGCGATGGATTCAATACCATTACCGCTGTTGACTGTAAAGTATCACTGGACGATAATGCATTATACCGCCATCCTGATCTGGAAGATATGAGGGATATCACGGAAGAAGATCCTGCCGAGGTGGAAGCAAAAGAATTTAATCTCAATTATGTAGCACTGGATGGCAATGTGGGTTGTATGGTAAATGGAGCAGGATTGGCTATGGCTACTATGGATATCATTAAGCTTTCTGGCGGAGATCCTGCAAACTTTCTCGATGTCGGAGGCACCGCGGATGCGGCCCGGGTGGAACAGGCTTTCCGTATCATCTTAAAGGATCCAAAAGTGAAAGCTATCCTGATCAATATTTTTGGAGGCATCGTGCGATGCGATCGTGTGGCCCAGGGAGTCGTAGATGCATATAAAAATATTGGCGACATCAAAATACCCATTATTGTAAGACTGCAGGGTACCAATGCTGAACTAGCAAAAGATATCATTGATAAGTCAGGATTAAAAGTAAGATCAGCTATTTTATTGAAAGACGCAGCTGCCCTGGTCAAAGAAGCATTGGCTTAAACTCTATCCTATATCTATATTGAATTCCTTGTCGTTATATGAAATCAATGAATATATTCGACAAGTCATTGCATTAAACTTTACTGAACCGGTTTGGATTAAAGCCGAGGTCAATCAAGTATCTTTTTCCCGCGGACATTGTTATCTTGAGCTCATCGAAAAAAGAGAAAGCACTGATGAGATCATTGCACAGGCCAGTGCGGCTATCTGGTATCGAAATCTCCGGTTTATAGAATTTAAGACCGGATCCAATCTTACTACACTTTTGGTAAAAGGAACGCAAGTATTGTTAAAAGCAAAGGTGGAGTATAGCGAACGATATGGTCTAAAATTCAGTGTAGAAGACCTTGATTTGAGCTTTGCCCTGGGACAATTGGAATTAAAAAGAAGAGAAACCATTGCTGAACTTGAAAGAAAAGGCCTAATTCAAAAAAATAAAAGACAGGTACTTCCTCCTGTCTTGCAGCGCCTTGCGATTATATCTTCTGAGAAAGCAGCAGGATTACAGGATTTTATCAACCATCTCCGAGAGAATGCATATGATTTCGCATTCAGATGTGAATTGTTTGATGCCGCCATGCAAGGAAAGAATGTAGAAACCGATATTATAAAAGCTTGTAATAAAATAGGGGCCGAGAAATTACCATATGATGCTGTCATCTTGATCAGGGGTGGTGGTTCAAAACTGGACCTGGCAGCATTTGATAGCCTTAAATTATGTATTGCACTGGCTAATCTGAAATATCCGGTGATTACGGGAATCGGACACGATGTCGATCAATCCATCGCAGATCTCGTGGCACATACTTCGCTTAAAACCCCGACCGCGGTAGCCAATTTTGTGGTCGATCACAATCTTGTATTTGAATCCTCAGTGTTTGACAACCTTCGCACCATCGAAAACACTACCAGAAATATTATTGAGCTGCAAAATCGATATCTACAAAATCAAAGTCAAAAAATAAAACAATTCGCAAGTCGAAGTCTGCAAAAACATCATTTTAATTTACTTCAGTCCCACAAAGACCTGACAACATTTCCCAAAATGATCCTGGAGCGGGCACAAAGAGAATTGGATCGTGCACAGGAATTGATCACTTTGCTGGATCCCTATGTCTTGCTCAAACGCGGATATAGCATGACCACTTTCAATGGAAGACTGTTGAAGGATGTGAGTAAAGTAAAAGCCGGAGATTCCATCGAGACGTTGGTTTCAAATGGTTCGATATCCAGTATTGTGAAATAAGTAATTTCTGATTGTGTTTAAGCAGAATTAGATTAGCAATCATTCATAAAAAAATATTTGTTTACTATTTAAAAATTCATGGCAAAAGAAAAAAAAACTACATTATCTTATAGCGAAGCAAAGCAAGCTCTGGACAAAATCATCCGTGATATTCAACAGGAAAATATTTCCATCGATGTATTGGCAGAAAAAATAAAGCAAGCCCAATCCCTTGTCCAATATTGTCAGCATCGACTCAGGAACATTGAAGGGGAGATTGAGAAATTGATCAGTGAAGAAGAATAAACAGGGATGAACAGGGATATTTTCATATTATAAAAATAATTAATATATCTTTACGGCATGGACTGGAATTCCACCGTGAAAGGATTTTCTGCTTATCTGAGCATGGAGCGTAGTTTAAGCCCAAATTCAGTAGAAGCCTACATCCGCGATGTGGAAAAATTAGCGAGGTACATGCAGAAAGAAAATCCCGGAATATCTCCGGAAAACGTGAGTCTGCATCATCTGGAAGGATTTATACAATATATCGATAAAGAACAACATCAGGACGAACGATCACAAGCCAGGATCAGATCAGGTATCCGGTCATTTTATAAATATTTATTAGTCGAGGATTTGTGTACAGAAGATCCTACAGAATTACTGGAAGGGCCCAAACTGGCTAAAAAATATCCTGATGTACTCAGCCTGGATGAAATCAATGCAATGATTTCGCTCATCGATCTGAGTACCGACAGTGGTGTTCGCAATCGGGCCATGCTGGAAACATTGTATGCTTGTGGATTACGGGTCAGTGAATTAGTCAATCTTCGGATGTCGATGATCTACGAAGACTTTGGCTTTGTAAAAGTCATCGGAAAGAATAATAAGGAACGCATCGTGCCCATCGGACAGGAAGCGCTCAAACATATACGCCTGTATGTATTAGGAGTACGCAGGCCGATGAAGGTTATTGCCAAGGATTCAGAAGATATTTTATTCCTTAATTTAAAAGGGAAAAAATTATCGCGCATCATGGTATTCTTACTGATCAAAGACCTGGCGGCGAAAGCAGGCATTCACAAAACAGTAAGTCCCCATACCTTCAGACATTCATTTGCAACACATCTGGTCGAAGGGGGAGCTGATCTCAAAGCAGTGCAGGACATGCTTGGCCACGAATCCATTACCACTACTGAAATTTATACACACCTGGATATAGATTATCTGCGGGAGACTTTGCATCGATATCATCCCAGATTTCAAATCCATTGAGGCGGTATAAATCCTGGTAATAAAAGAAATAAGATACTGCATTTTCATTAGAATTGATTTTTTAAAATTTACTTGTCACGTTATGGACATTTAGTACATTTGATCACATTAAATATTTTAGTATATGGATAGACCCATTGGTTGGTTTAAAGATGCAGTGATCTACCAAGTGCATGTAAAAACCTATCGCGATAGCAACGGGGATGGTATCGGAGATTTTAAAGGCTTGATCAGTAAACTGGATTATATCCGGGAGCTGGGAGTCAATACTATCTGGGTCATGCCATTCTATCCGAGTCCGTTGCGGGATGACGGATATGATATCGCGGATTATTATAATATCAATACACGGTATGGCAATAAAGAAGATCTTCAAATCTTGATTGATGAAGCTCATGCAAGAGGTCTTCGCATCATCACAGAGCTTGTCATCAATCACACGAGTGACCAACACGAATGGTTTAAACGGGCTAAACGTGCGCCGGCAGGATCCAATGAGCGCAATTATTATGTATGGTCGGATGACCCTACAAAATACAAGGAAACCCGGATTATATTTACCGATTATGAACCATCCAACTGGTCAAAAGATCCGGAAACCGGATTATTTTATTGGCATCGTTTTTTTTATCATCAGCCTGATCTCAATTTCGATAATCCATCCGTGCAAGAAGAAGTATTTAAAGTTTTGGACTATTGGGCAGCCATGGGTGTAGATGGATTCAGATTGGATGCAATTCCTTATTTGTTTGAAAGAGAAGGTACTTCCTGTGAAAATTTACCGGAGACTCATGCTTTTCTCAAAAAGCTCAGATCCTACCTGGATGAAAAACATGAAGGACTATTATTTTTGGCAGAAGCCAATATGTGGCCTGAAGACAGTGCCGCTTACTTTGGAGATGGGGATGAATGTCATATGAATTATCATTTTCCTGTGATGCCCCGTTTGTATCTTTCACTCAAGAAAGCAGACCGGGGACCTATTGAATACATCATGAATCGAACGCCTCAGATTCCCGAATCCTGTCAATGGGCTATCTTCTTACGATGTCATGATGAACTCACGCTGGAAATGGTAACCGATGAAGACCGGGAATTTATGCGAGAAAATTATGCTCCGGACAAAAGGGCCCGGATCAATCTCGGAATCAGGAAAAGGTTATCTACTTTGATGGATGGAGATCATCGACGCATCAAACTGATGAATGCCATGTTGTTTTCTTTACCCGGTACTCCGCTCATCTATTATGGTGATGAAATCGGCATGGAAGGACTGCAAGGACGGCTGCGGGCCCTGCAGGCTGGCCGATAGACCCTTGGCGGTGAGGGTCGCTGCGGGCTGCTGCTGCTGGTTCAAGAGCTCGATCCGCAGCTCCTCCTCCTTGCTGG
>CALMKY010000150.1 GCA_937867195.1 uncultured Saprospiraceae bacterium
TATCGAGTTTGGATATTGCACTGGTGACATTACGCCTGGATTGTGTACCATAACCGACGACTACCACTTCATCGATCATCCGGTTATTGGGTTCCAGTAAGATCGATAGATCATCGGTGGTTATATCGGATACCTTGATTTCCTGGGTATTAAATCCGAAGAAACTGAAGGTAAGAGTTTCATCATTAGACACAGTAATCGAAAACTTACCATTTTCATCTGATACAGTACCCGTATTGGCATTTTTAGCCAGGATACTTACACCGGGAATCGTCTGCTGAGTACTCGATTCCTTGATCGTACCAGTTACAATTTTTGATTGAGCTATGACAAGAAAAGGTGATGACATTATTATCCAGATAAATTGCCATTTTCGAAAATTTAATCTCATTTTTAAATGTTTTATGTATGACATAATACCACAAATATATGGTTTGTTGGAAATAAATCAGTATGTTTGCCTATAATAAATGTTAATATTATAGTCGATCGACCTATTTTTTTAAAATCTAAATACGGATACGGGTGGAAAGCAGCATTTTAAAAGATAAAATCAAATCAGTAGATCAAAGTAGCCTGGTCGACAAGGTCGAAAATAACTTAATAGAATATTTACTCGAAAATGACTTTCAACCCGGTGATGCATTGCCCAAAGAGGTGGACTTATCAAACGAACTAGGTGTGAGCAGGACGGTGATCAGGGAGGCGCTATTAAGATTGCGGATGATCGGACTGATTGAATCCAAGAAAAAAAGAGGTGCCGTACTGACGAGTCCCGACCTGATGGGTGTATTAGAAAAAAGTCTGATTCCCAAGGTACTTGAGCAAGATACGCTTCGTGATTTATTTGAATTTAGACTGGTCCTCGAAATCGGGATGGCTGATCTGATTATGCTCAGAGTAACACCAAAAGATATAGAAGAATTAAAAGAAATAGTAGCTATTGAACCGGAAGCCACTCAAGACTATAGTTTTAATATAGAACATGAAATCAAATTTCATGGCAAATTATATGATATCACCGGTAATCAAACGATGAAAAAATTTCAACAACTTCTCATGCCGGTATTTGCATTCGTCCATCAAAGTGGATTACTCAAAAAACCTTTGACCCGGCATCAGTTTGTCTCCCATAAACAATTAGTACAAATCATCGAAACCGGCACAGCAGAAATGCTGCGCAATGGTATGAGGAATCACCTGGAAAATCAATTCGCCCGTTTGTTGTAATGATTCTTAATTATACATTACTTTCATTCTGAATGCCCGTTCCCGCTCTGATGTATTATCTAATTCCTTAAGATTTCTGCAGGATCAGACGTTTCTTTAGAATGGACGGATTGGTAAATCGACCATACGGTGAGCTGGATTCCACGATCCTTCGGTTAAAAACCATTTATTTTATAACAACTGGATATGCTGCAGTAGGTTATTCGATTCAGCCTTAATACCTTCACCATAGAATTGCCTTCAATTTTACATCAACTGCAACATTGGTTTAGAATAAAAACCATCACCTGGGGTAAATGGGAGTATATGCCTGTGATGTATGCCAATATTCCGGTATTCTTTTGCTACCTGTATTATTGTATCCGATCCGGATCGATCTCTTTTTTTAAAACCGCCAATCCCGCAGTTTCAATGGGAGGTGCCTTTGGGGTATCCAAATTTGACATGTTGAAAGACGTGCCGGAAGCATTCATGCCAAAAATGTTTTTGATGCATGAAGGAGAATCCATCGATGCATTGATCCATAAAATTTCAGTTGATAGAATGCAATATCCTGTTATCCTCAAGCCCGATATAGGTGAAAGAGGGTTCATGGTTCAGAAAATCGATAGTGAAAGTCAATTATGTGCTCTGGTAACCTCTTTACCATGTGATATGATTGTTCAGGAGTTTATCGATCTGCCGTGTGAGTATACTTTGTCATTTAATTCGATGCCGGGGAATCCCGATTCATTTACAATTACTTCGATTTGTCAAAAATCTTTTTTACACGTCAAAGGCGATGGCAAACATACCGCAAGGGAATTAATGAATAGGGTTCCAAGATATTTTCTTCAAATTGATCGGTTTGAAAAGCAAAAAGCGACCTGGCTCGACCAAATCATACCTTTGAATGAATCCATCTATCCTGAACCCATCGGCAATCACAATCGTGGCACCATCTTCCTCGATGCAAGGCATTTAATCACCGACACGTTAATTAAAAATTATAAAGCACTTTGTTTATCTCTCAACGGAATTTATATCGGTCGGTTTGACCTAAAAGCAAGTACTGAATCAGATTTTATCAATACCCGCGTAAAAATCATGGAGCTCAACGGTGTACTGGGCGAACCGGTACACATGTATGATCCGGGATATACCTGGTACCGGGCTTACCGGGATATTTTTACACAATGGAAAACGATCTTCACCATCAGCCGCATCAATAAAAATATCAAGACTGCTTCTCCGGGACTTCTGGATCAAATCAAAATCGTGTACAATTATTTCATCTATAAAAAAGATATGAAAGTCCGTGTCAATGAAAAGCGACTGTAAGATAACTCGTATCTTGTACACCTGTACAGGAAGTCGTCCACGCTGTTAATCTTAAATGTGCATTGGAGATAATAAGTCCCGGAGCACATCTAAATGGTTTACCGATATCGCTTCCATGAATGGAATACGTTCTCAGGCAACAAGTAGTCAATGGAGAATCAAACTCATCTACCTTCACTGGCAAGATGCCATCTACAATTGTACTCATATGAGTCACCGCATTGGTGCAGTTAAAACTGAACGTAGATTCCAACCGCATGGATTTTATGCCGCCAATGGTATCTTCGCTGGTAAAGTCTATACCTATGATGACACTATCGACAGCAACCGATGTTACAGTGGTCAGATCATGCGGTACTATAGAAATCGAACTGGTCATGGTACCATTGGAGTGTTTTACAGCCTGTGATATGTGCCAATGTGAGAGAATATGAGATCCACTGGCCGGTACCGTTATCAACTTAGGATCATCACAATGTTTACAGGTGCAAGAATAAAAAGTCATCCAAGCTACGATGGGCAGTAGCCAAAATATTTTTTTCATAAAGGGTGGGTTTTATTTATTAACTCCTTTATGATGTAACGAAAAAATAAAATGTCAGCAGGTTATAAGTTATTAACCAAAGTGGACTTATAGAGATTTGACGAATATATTTCGCCAACGCACTTTGATACCTCCACCTTCATGAATTTGTAATGCAATCTGCCCGGAGCGGCTGCCTATTTTGTCATCGGTCAGTTTGATCATTTTGTGACCGTTCAGCCATGTAATGACTGTAGTCCCCTTTACTTTGACTCGCATCGTATTCCAATCACCCATTTTTAGGTATTTGGTGTCTTTATTATCCGTCGGTTTGATTAGCCAGCCCCGACCATAGGATTCGTAGATGCCACCTGTGCTGTGACCGGGAGGGGCTACCTCTGCTTGCCATCCGCTGACTTTGGTGCCTTCAAATGATGAATGAAAAAATACACCACTGTTACCATCTGCTTCCTGCTTAAACTCAAGTTCAAGATCGAAATCTTTAAACTGATCTTTCGTACCAAGGTAACCGTATTGCTTATCAGGTCCACTTTCACAGATGAGTTCACCATGATCTACGTACCATTTTTCCGTGCCATATACGATCCAACCATCTAGGTTTTTAAGGTTGAATAATTGTCTTTTTTGAGAAAAAGATGAATAACTGATTAAAAAAAACAGAGAAAGAAATAAGATTTTATTCATGCTGTGAAAGTAAGGGTTATAAAGGAAAATTTCCTACATTCGTCACTAAATGAAATCTAAAAAAGCAGCCATTGGATTTATCTTTTTTACATTGCTGATCGATGTAATCGGCTTTGGTATCATTATACCCGTGGTCCCAAAATTACTCAGCGAATTAAAACACATCGATGTATCCGAGGCCAGCAAATACGGTGGCTGGCTCATGTTTGCATTTGCATCGATGCAGTTTATATTTTCTCCTGTGCTGGGTGCATTGAGCGATCAATATGGCCGTCGCAAGATATTATTAATATCCTTATTTGGTTTTGCATTGGATTATTTATTGGTAGCCTGGGCACCTACGATTGGATGGTTATTTGTCGGCAGAGTAATTGCGGGTATTATGGGCGCAAGCTTTACAACCGCAGCGGCTTATATTGCTGATATCAGTACAGATGAAAATCGGGCTCAGAATTTTGGTATGATCGGTGCAGCGTTTGGTCTTGGATTTATCATCGGCCCTACTCTGGGTGGCATCCTTGGACATATTGGTTTGCGTGTTCCATTTATTGTTTCAGCCATCTTGACGATGATTAATTGGTTATATGGTTATTTCATCTTACCCGAATCATTGGATGAGGAGCATCGCAGGCCTTTCGATTGGAAACGTGCCAATCCGGTAGGGTCGCTTATGCAACTAAAAAAATATCCTACCGTATATGGATTGGTGGGTTCGTTGATCTTAATCTACCTGGCAGCACACAGTGTGCAATCCACGTGGACATTTTTCAATATGTATAATTTCCAATGGAGTGAAGCGATGGTCGGTTACTCCCTGGGCGTGGTTGGTATTCTCGTGGCATTAGTTCAAGCCGTTGTTATCAGATTTACGATGCCTAAGCTAGGACCTAAGCGTAGTTTATATCTCGGGTTTTCATTTTATACGGTGGGTTTGATCTTATTTGCTTTTGCTACGAAAGGCTGGATGATGTTTGCTTTTTTAATTCCTTATTGCCTGGGAGGCCTGGCCGGCCCCGCATTACAAAGCATTATTACAGGTCAAGTACCCAAGAATGCACAAGGAGAATTACAAGGAGCCCTTACATCGATTATGAGTGTGACCAGTATTGTAGGACCACCTTTGATGACGAATGTATTTTATCATTTTACGCGACCACAGAATCTGCATTTTCCTGGAGCTGCGTTTTTTTTGGGAGCCCTGTTTTTAGCCACCAGTACTGTATTGGCATATCGTACTTTGGGTAAACCGTGATGTCTTTAATTTTATGCTCTAATCCTGGTTTTTGAATGACGACTTAAGTGATTCGATTAACTTTGATTTTTGTTTGTGTTTTGATTTCAGTGAAAACTTAATTCTTAACCATTTATTAAACTTTTGAGACTTAAATAGGGCTTAGCTTTGCCGCGCTTTAAATTCATTTCAGATTGCTACCATTGCGTTATTCATTAATTAAAAATATATTCATTACATTATTCTGTGGATTCTCTGCATCGCTGTATGCGCAATATGGTGATATCGAGATTACCGGTACACCCTATGCGATCGATGCAAGTATACCTTTAGAAGTTGATCGCACTACCACAGAAATTCATCTGGATGGGGAGCTCAATGAAGCAACCTGGGGCAATGCAAAATTGATTGGTGATTTTTGGGAAAAATTTCCAACAGATCAGGTAAAAGCGTCTTTACCCACCTATGTCAAAGCTGCTTTTGATGATCGCAATATCTATTTTGCCATCATCGCATTTGATTCTACGGATACCTATGTAGCGGAGACCCTTAAGCGGGATCAATCCATCCGCAAAGCAGATGGAATCGCTGTGATTCTCGATCCGGTCAATCGTAAAAGTAATGGATTTGGGTTTGCTGTTACGCCTTATAACGTGCAATCTGAATATCAGTTTGGTGCTTTTACGGATGGTCAGGGTTTAAGTACTGCATGGGATAATAAATGGTATAGTGCCGTGAAGCGGTACAAGGATAAATATATCATTGAGATTGCCATACCCTTTAAAACGCTGCGCTATGATATCAACAACAAGACCTGGGGAATCAACATTATCCGCAGTGATCAAAAGAAAAATAAATTTTATACGTGGCATCATGTACCTGTACAATTTCCGGGTTTTGACCTGGGATATCTTGGCAAATTAAAATTCAATGGTGATCTTCCCAATGCCAAAGGAAATGCATCGATCATCCCATACATCAATTCTTCTGTAACGGGTGATAAAGAAAATAATTTAAATACTCATGGTAAATTAAATGCGGGCTTTGATGCAAAATTATCTGTAACTCCGTCCTTGAATCTCGATATGACGGTCAATCCGGATTTTTCTCAAGTAGACGTTGACCAGCAAGTGACCAATCTAACCCGGTTCAATATATTCTTTCCTGAAAAGAGAACATTCTTTTTGGAGAACGATGATATTTTTTCTGATTATGGGCCTCCACCTTTCAGGCCATTTTTTTCACGCAAGATAGGTCTTGATGCCAATGGAAATTCAATCCCGATCCTTTTTGGAGCAAGACTATCAGGTAATCTTAATGAAAAATTACGGATCGGAGCATTCAATATCCAAACTGCCAGAAAAGATACCAGTGCTGCACAAAACTATACTGCCCTCTCGATGCATCGAAGGTTGTTTAAAAGATCGGTCATCAAAGCCTATTTTCTCAATCATACGGCCAACCTGAACGATGCTGAAAAAACAAAACAACCGCTGGACAAATTTGGACGCAACGCGGGTACTTCTTTTGTCTATTCGGATGAATCCGGCAAATGGAATGCCTGGTCGGGCATACATTATTCTTTTAAACCAGGCATTCATGATCATAATGAATTTTATGAAGCAGGTGGTGGATATTTTGGAAGAAAGTTCAATACATTTATTGATTTTGATCATATCAACAATCAATATTATGCCGATATGGGATTTATCAACAGGCTGGAGACGACAGCCAGTAAAGCTCCGGACTATGATCATGGAGATACCACGCTCCGTATTGGCTTCAATCAATTTTTCAATCAGAATAGCTTTTACTTATTCCCCTCCAAAGGAAAAATAATACGACATACCATCACCATCGAGAATGCTATCAATTTTAATATTAACCGGACCTTTTCAGATCGATCCAACTCCCTCAAGTACATCATGATGATGAAAAACACTTCCATGTTTTTAGCATCTTTTTCGGACGATGAAGATCATCTTAAATATTATTTTGGATTACCCGATCTTAAACCATTGAGACCCGTCACATATCACAATGATTATTATGATCTGGAATACGACAGCGATACACGAAAAAACTTTTTATTCATAGCCGGATTGCGCAGAGGAAAATATTATGGCGGCAATATCAATCAATATCGAGCTTCGGTCATCATTCGAAAGCAACCCTATGTACAACTTGCTTTGCAGGCCGAATATGATCGCATCAAATTCCCGACTGAATACGGCACGACTCAATTTTGGTTAATCAGCCCTAAAACCGAAGTGAACTTTAGCAACAATCTTTTCTGGACTACTTTTTTCCAATACAATACCCAACGAAATAATTTTAATATCAATAGCCGGGTGCAATGGAGATTTAAACCTATGTCAGATGTGTATTTAGTCTATACCGATAATTATTTTGCTGATACACTACATAATAGAAACCGGGCGTTGGTATTGAAGGTGAATTATTGGCTCACCGTATAATCCGTAAGGAAGTAAGTTCTAAAAATAAGTTTGCTTTCGAAAAAATTCGGGCTATTCTTCCTCCGCATCCTTTTTAACCTTTTCATACACTTCGAAAGTGTAATCAAAATTATTTTTACTATCGGCAACATGATGGTCCGCTGAAATTAATTTCCATACGGAGAGGTCTATCGCAGGAAAGAAAGCATCGGCATCAGCAACTTGAGTATGCACCCGAGTAAGATAGATTCGATCCCAATAGGATTGAGTGGCATCATAGATTTGAGCGCCACCGATGATAAAAACCTCATCTTCGTCCGCATCCTGTGCCATGCGGAAAGCTTCATCGATGTCATGAGCAATCAGACAGTCAGAGGCTACAAAATAATAATCCCTTGTCAAAACGATATTAATCCGATCAGATAAGGGTTTACCCAAACTGTCATATGTATTGCGGCCCATAATTACATGATGCGTGACGGTATGTTTTTTAAAATACTTAAGGTCAGCTGGTAAATACCATGGAATTTGATTTTTAATACCTATCGCATTTTTCAGGTCGGCTGCAACAATAGCAGATATTATCATTGATTCAGTTTATTCACGCAAAAATAATCTTAACCAGCAAGGTTACAAATAATTTTATATCTATCTGGCCAGTACAATTGTCAATCTCTGGTTGACGGAAACACCGCTTGGATCCAATGCATTGATTGCGATAATATAAATACCGGCTGTTACATCGGACCCATGTTCGTTACGACCATTCCATTCTAAAATTCCCTGATTGGATATCGACAGATTATTGGCAAGTCTTTTTATTTCACGCCCACGATCATCAAAGATCGTGATTCTTGCCAGAAAATCATTTCCCGGTAAAGAATAGTGCAAGATCATGACATCATCCATACCATCACCATCCGGTGAAAATACCTTTGGCGCTACAGAAAAATAAGAATCCGAATTAGAGAAAAAACCACCGACTGAATTTTTTCTTGTAGGTGTACCAAAGCCTTCAGCACCGGATGCAGAATGCCAATTGGATCGATCGGTTGATTTATTTGCATCGATTCTTTCTAATGCAACGCCCTCCACAGAGTTTAGAAATTTAGAATGATACGTTTCAGAATAATTAAATGAGTCAATCAAGACGCCCTCCGAAGTCCATAGACTAATGTTACCCAAATCATCCGGTAAAGTCGGCAATGTATTTTCCAGTAAATAATCATTGTTTACTTTTTGATAGCGTCCAAGCACATCCTCAGCATGCGGAGTAATCACCCAATAAGTTTCAGGTAATACCAGGGATTTGCCATGTATTTCCTGTCTACGGTCATTCATTTCGTTGGACAATACCATCTGATCCAGTGAAAGGATTTTATTGGATCGATTGTACAATTCGATAAAGTCCGATCCATTCGGTACCGGGTTGAATAGGATTTCGTTGATAACCAAATCATTCCGGGTAGCTTTTTCTACTTTAGCTATTTGTGTTATGTTAGGACTCAAAGGAAAAGAGGTGCAGTCATAGAGCGAAGCTTTGAGATCATATAGAATTCCGGAGGGTAATGTGTCAGCTAATTGAATTGTTACTTTATAATTGAGAGAATCAAATTCGATGGTATGTATGGATAAGTTAGGTGAAAAAGAAAATTGATCTGGGAAGGGCCTGGATAAAGATTTATTGGCAGTCAATTCAATAGTTCGATTATTTATTTTTACATCATTTAATAATAACGGAATTAAATAACTGGTATTCCAGACACTATTTATTTTACCGGGAGTGCCTCCACTGGAGTTATTACTTGCAATCCAATTTAATTTCGCATCGCATACATTGGCTGGATTGATCATTTCGAGCGACCATCCTCCATTCTTTTTCTTGTCGTCGGCATACCAGTCATCGGTATAGTTTATCCTATGAATTATATTTTCTTTACCGTCGACAATGGAAATAGTTCCATTTGTATTTCTCAGAGATGGAAATTTAATAAGTCTGCAGACACGTCCTAGCTTAGATAATTCAGTGACCGCATCCGACGCACAAAGTATAAGATATTCTCCCTGAGCCAATGCGATGTTTGTATCCAACGAGTAATTGCTTTTATCGAATCTCAGCGTAAGATCGGTTAAGTCCACTTCCCGGTTGCTGTTATTAAAGATTTCAACGTATTCATATTCCGGCAGGCCTTTCGAGGGCGAAGGATCGATCATCGCTTCTGTTATCAGCAGTTCGTTTGCACGGATCGTTTGAATGATTTTGTTTACTTTCCACTTAGCTTTTACATTCGTTGAGATATTTCCTTTAAGATCAATAAATTGTTTACAAAGAATTTCATAGTCTCCTGGAGTAAATAGTTTGTTGAACGTAAGGGTGATGTGTGTACTATCCTTCATCTCCACCCGGGTGGGTTGACCATAGGGAATGACTACATAATTTTCAAGGTCAGTGGCCGATGCTTTTTCAACGGGCACATTCATGCTGATATACACTGTCTTGCCTTCTGAAAAGATGGTATGGATTGCCGGTAATTCGACAAAGGGTAATCCATGATCAATCTGTACATCATCGATATAAAATTTATCTTTCCGGGTGCCGGAATAAATGCATTCGATGCCAGCATATCCGATGGAGGTATGCATGCTGAACGTGGTATCCTGTACTTCCCATTGATCTCCAAAGATTCCGGTATTCAGATAATCAGCTTTAAATCTCCAACGACCATTTGCATGCCGTGTTACCTGCAATCTGGCTGTAGATGGGTCATTGGCCATGGCCCCTGCAACACCCGAACATAAAAAAGTAGGTTTTCCCTTTATAAGTTTATAAAATTGTATCGCATCATTCGAACCGTTTGTTCCAATCTCAAGATAATATGCATTTGAAAGAGAAGTGTCCGATGTATAAAGATAGATTCTCATTTTATTGGCATCACTTGGCGCAAACGCCATTTTGATCCAAAGATCCCATTGTATATCTTCCCAGGCAGGATGATAAGATCTAAAAATGACTGAATGACCCTGATCATTCCCGATAGATTGCAATTGATGGTCGTTATTGACTTTGAAATCATGGATTTGGCCTATCCAGGAATAATTTGCCGGCCAAAGCGTATCAGTAAATGATTCGGATATTTGTGCCTGAAGGCATAGATATCCAAATAAGAAAAAAATCGAGTGGATGTATCGGTGTTGTTTCATTTAATAATAATACGAAAAAATTCAACGCATTTGAGAATCTATCTTTACTGAGATTCAATATCCACTGAAAAAGAAGACCGAGGAATGAGGCAAAAAAGAGGTGCACGACTATTAGAACTAAAAAAAGTTCAGCTTTTGAGAAGTTGTACTTCGATTAAGCGAATTATAACTAAAAAGTCGCAGTTCAACTGCTCACAAGCTGATGTTTTGTCGTACGCCCTAAAAAAGTCAAATCCATGGTTAATCCATCAATTTTTCTATCTTCATCTTTTAAATCAAAATCCGGTAAAGAATGAATATCAAGACCAGGCTGATCATCATGAATTTCATGGAGTTTTTTGTTTGGGCTACCTGGCTTATTTCACTGGGTGGTTATATGTTTACATTGCCTGGTGATATGAATACCCGTGGAGCTTTGGTAGGTGCCACATATGGTACGATGGGCATCGCATCTTTATTTATGCCGACGATTATGGGAATCATTGCAGACCGGTTTGTAAATGCTGAGCGGGTGCTCGGTATCAGTCATCTCATCGGTGCGGTGATTTTATTTTATGCAAGTAAAGTCTCTGATGCCAATACGATTTACTGGCTGATCCTGGCCAACAGTTGTTTTTTCATGCCTACGATAGCACTCAATAATACGGTGAGCTATAATATCCTGAGTCAGCAAAAAATGGATGTACAGAAAATATTCCCGCCGATACGCGTCTATGGTACCGTGGGATTTATCATTGCTATGTGGATCGTAGACTTACTGGGGTGGACCAAAAGTCCCAATCAATTTTTATTAGCTTCCATTTCGGGTGTAGCCATGGGCCTGTATTGTCTTACGATGCCGGCTTGTCCTCCATCTAAGGAAAGCCGGTATGAATCGGTAGCGAAATTATTTGGCCTGGATGCATTTTCATTATTTAAAAAGCGTAAAATGGCCATCTTTTTCTTATTCGCTATGTTTCTCGGAGGTTCCTTACAAATCACCAATGCATTTGGTGAACCATTTCTACACGATTTTGATAAGACATTTGCTGATTCATTTGCGGTAAAGCATCCGAGTCTGTTGATATCCTTGTCACAGATATCAGAGACATTATTCATCCTTACAATTCCTTTCTTTCTTAAAAAATTTGGTATCAAACTCGTGATGTTGATGAGTATGCTCGCTTGGTTTTTGCGATTCGGTTTATTTGGAGTGGGCAATCCTGAAGGAATCGGGCTGGCATTTTTAGTTTTATCGATGATCGTCTACGGCATGGCATTTGATTTTTTCAATATCAGTGGTTCTCTCTTTGTAGAAAAAGAATCCGATGATCATATCCGTGCAAGCGCTCAAGGACTCTTTATGCTCATGACCAATGGTCTGGGTGCTATCTTAGGTGGTTATGCTGCTGGAAAGGTGGTCGATCATTTTTCGCATAATGGAATAAGAGACTGGCAGTCGATTTGGTTTACCCTGGCCGGATATTCATTGGTATTAGCGGTATTGTTTGCGATTTCCTTTAGATATAAACACGTGCCGGTAGAAGTAAAGCATTAGATTATATTAATGTTTGATATATCTTTCAAAAAACTCGAACGTCCGTACCATCTGATCGATGCGTTGACGGTTATTACCACTGCGTGTGATTTCGTGCGTAGCTCCGGGATGTCGTACGTATTCCACCGGACGATTCATGACTTTAAGTGAACGGAACATTTGTTCGCCCTGGATCACGCCGGTGCGCAGATCATTTTCACCATGAAACATAAGATAAGGTGTGGTAATATTCTGAACATACGATATCGGCGATTCACGCTCCAATACTTTTGCCGCTTCCGGTTCCCAGGGATAACCACCAAAGTAATTCGGAACGAGTCGCCACGCATTGCCTTCACCAAAGAAAGTGGAAAGATCATATACACCTCTCTGAGAACATGCTGCTTTAAATCTTTTATCATGACCTACGATCCAACCAATGAGATAGCCTGCATAAGATCCTCCGGTCACGGCAAGTTTAGAAGTATCGATCCATCCTTCACCGACGGCACCATCGAGCGCTTTGAGTACATCGGATGAAGGTCCCGTACCCCAATCTTTTATATTCGCCTGCATAAATGCTTCACCGTATCCACCGGAGCCACGCGGATTACTGTACACGACACCATAACCTTTGGCACAATAATATTGAAACTCATGCCACATCGAATTTTCACCGGGACCCCACATTGCAGTAGGTCCACCATGAATATCCAGGATCGCGGGATACTTACGACCGGATTGGTATCCAATCGGTTTCATCACCCAATACTCTACGGGGAGTCCTTTATCATTTTTAAATGAATGCTTCTCAGGGCTGCTTAAAGACTTATCTTTTAGCCAGGGAGTGTTGAGGTTGGATATTTGTCTGATATTGGTATAGGCAGTAGTGCTGATAAATAATTCGGATGGGTTGGCGGGAGATGTTTTAGCAAATGCCAGGCGATCCGTGCTCATATCCCATGCATTGATACCTTCGTCATACGATGATATGGGAATGGGTCCATTGCTTCCGAGATCAAGTTTGTACAACACGACCCCCCCATTGGATGGGGAAGTGAGATACATCGACCTTTCATCTTTGGTAAATTTGATCGCATTGATGCTGCGATCGTGCGAGATCAATTTTGAATCAGATTCAATTCCATTAAAAGGCATAAGATATAACTTGCCTATATTGACTTTGGCGACCTGGGCAGCAGTATAGGCAATCCATTTTCCATTGGGCGAAATGGTTGCCTGATTATAAGCCATGCCTTCTCTGCCTAGTATTTTTCTTAATTGTTTTGAGTTATAATCCAAAGTATATACTTCAGATTCCAATGTACGATCGGGATGTATACTTGCATTTTGATCGGTTTGCAATAATATCTGACTGGTGCCGGGAATAAATTGTGCATTGGCATAAGAATAAAATCCACTGGTCAGCATCAAAGATTTAGATCCCGGATTGACTACGATCGAAAACAAATGATTTAAAGTGATTTCATTACTGGTAGTGGCCTCCTGCTGGAAATTGAGTTTGGTAAGCACTTTGGCTTTTTTATCTGATTCGTTCTGGGTAAGATAAGATCTGATTTCATCGATCGTACCATCCGGATTGGGTATCGCTTTATTGGTGAGCATAAATGCATTATCATTAAATCCGGCCTTTTCATAATTCCAGGTAGGTAGCGCATGCATGGGATTATAGACACTGTCATTGACCAACTCGTTGATCGGAATACCACTTGAAAACAATAATGACTTACCGTCCGGAAACCAGACAGGATTGTTCGCACCATTTTTTTCACTGGTTAGTTGCCATGCTTCTCCTGCTTCGACGGGCAGGATAAAGATTTGAGCTTTGCCATCTACGGGTCTTACAAATGCAATCTGGGTACCATCGGGTGACCAAACCGGATTGGCAGCTCCATCTTTATTGAAGGTGAGTTGGTGGGGGATCTTGATGCCGGCAGCATCTGCCATCCACAGTTGTGTTTGATATTGATATTCCCATTTATCCTTAGCATCGGGATGGATGGAAAGGACTGAATACAGAATATCATTTCCGCCGGGAGAAAACTGCACGGTTGTCACTGATTTGATCTTAGTCATATCCGTGACTTGTATTTCCTTTTGCGTGAAAGTTACTGTGTAAACGAAAGTAAATAGTAGAATGAATATTGATTTCATGGGTATGAATGTAGGAAGAATTGTATAAAAAACGGACTACTTCCCTACCCATTCAAATACTCATTTATTCTTTAGGATTCTTTGCAATTGTCTGGCCGTTTTATAGCCACATTTAGAGGCAATGTATTCGATGGTAAAATCAGGATTGTTCAGCATTGTCAAAGCATGTTCTTTTCGTAACCTGGTCAGGTATTCCAATACGGATGTGCCTGTCTTGGCTTTAAACACTCTGCTTAGGTTCCTGGGGCTCATTCCTACTTTAGATGCCAGTGTCTCAAGTTTATTTTCTTTTGATAAATTTTCAATTAAAATATCTTGTACTTCGTGGATCTGGGGATTGATATGATTGCGATAATCCAGATAGATACTTTCCTGGCTATGTTGACCGCTTCTTCTATGGTACACGACAAGACCCCGGGCCACTTTATGCGTAAAGAGTGCTCCTTTTAAATCTTCCAGGATAGCCAATGACAAATCGATACCCGCACTGATACCTGCACTGGTATACACATTATTACTTTTGACATATAGAATATCTGTTATCACTTTTGCATTTGGAAACTCAGCTTGTAATTGTTTTACTCTCCGCCAGTGAGTTGTACATTCTGTATTATTTAAAAGTCCTGCATGACCCAAAGCAAATGCACCACTGCAAATCGAGCATACTGTTATATTCATATCGGAGCATTCTTTTAGCCAACTAAAAAAAGCTCTTTCTGATTTAAACGATACACTCCTTACGTATTCATTATCCATACCCGGAACGAAAATAAAATCACCTTCTTTT
The DNA here is from genome assembly GCA_937867195.1 of uncultured Saprospiraceae bacterium. Lineage (GTDB taxonomy): Bacteria > Bacteroidota > Bacteroidia > Chitinophagales > Saprospiraceae > JADJLQ01. The sequence continues at coordinate 15,145 of CALMKY010000150.1, forward strand.
AGTCTGGCTTCTTTATAATGCGGTAAAGATCCAAAGCCAAGACCCGCTGTACTAACTGGAAAGTCTTTGTATTGATAAAACTCCATCTCGAGCTCATAGCCCTGCACTTTGGCTTCTGTAAATACCTGTGTCGGTCCGGACAAATCGAGTAATTCTACGGTGGGAGGTATGATAAACGCCATTTTCTTCATTGTGAATGGTATATTGAAATTATTAAATAATATTTATTGTATACGTCTCAGTTTAAAATAGAAATACAATGCAAGCAATACATCAATCGTTATGCAAAATACATCGTAACCATGAGGAGCCACTGCGCTTACATGTGGAAAGAATACATCCCAGAGTCCATGTAGAGCCAGTCCTGTTACTGTAAACAAATAGCTTTTTTTATATCCGAAATAAGCAAATAGGAGAAAGAATAAGGCTGCGGGCACCGTAAGGATAAGGGTATGCAGATCCACGGAAAAACCAATATAAATAAACGGAATGACTGCCAGATTTAATGATGCATAAAATGCTAAATCCATCTTTCTAAAACATTCTGCAATACCGATCACAGCGACCGTGGTCGATAAACCTATAATGAAAGCTGTCATCTTTATATTTTAAATGATGATGGAAACACCGCCTTTTTTACTACCCTTTTCTACATAAGCGTGAGCATCTGCCAGTTGCTCCAAAGGATAAGATCTATCCACTAAAGGTTTATACTTTTTTGCCTCAATCAGGTCCTTTAGATAGGCCATCGCGGATGCAGAATGACGGATGACACCAGTCAACACTTTTATTTTACTCGTCTTAGATATCCATTTGCCCTGAATCATTTCCGGCATTCCGGCAGAACTTAAGATCATGACTCCTTGAGGACTAAGTGATTTTAAGGATCGGGAGACTGATATGGCATTGACAGAATCATATATGACATCATAGATCTCTCCGTTTTTTGTAAAATCCTCTTTTGTATAATCAATTACATGATCGGCTCCAATAGATTTCACCAGATCTATTTGATTTGTACTGCAGACACCCGTAACATTCGCTCCAAGTGATTTTGCCAATTGTAATGCTGCACTGCCAACGGCTCCTAAGGCACCTACGATTAATACTTTTTGTCCCTTTTGGATGTTTGCTTTCTGGATAAAATGCAAAGCCGTAACCCCTCCAAAGGGAATGGTAGCTGCCTCCAGGTGAGAAATACTTTCGGGCTTCAATGCTATAGAAGAATTTACTGGTACGCATATATATTCTGCATATCCTCCAAATTTCATATCAGTATGTCCAAATACCTGGTCTCCTGTTTTATAATTTTTTACTTCCTTACCGACACGTTCTATGACGCCAGAATAAACGGAACCTAAAATATGGATTCTGGGTTTAAATAAGCCAAAAATAAATCTGACAGCAAATGGATCCGCTTTGCGTAACCGTACGTCACCTGAATTGACTGCTGTGGCTTTGATTTGAATGAGAATTTCGTCGTCTTTAGGTGTCGGTTTAATTATTTCTTCCAGATGAAGTACTTCCGGAGCACCATATTGGTTATAAACTGCTGCTTTCATGTTTAAAGTTTTGGATCTTATGAGAAATGGTTAATTTAAAATTACAATCTGTTTTGAAAATAATAATTAAGAGATTTGGTAATATTAGGATTTTTTGAACCCATATGGCTTTTATTGGGCTCTATATTTTTAGATAATTTGCTGTTGATGTAATTGCTTTGAATTACATTGTAGAATTCATTAAACGGGTTCAGCATTAGATCCGCTTCCTCTGCACCGCCGATCGCCATATAGATGATTTGCTTTTGGTTTTTATTGATACTTTCCGATTCCTTTTCCATTTTAAGACATACTTTGTGGTCATACCATAAGGAGGGACTTAGCAATAAATAATTTCCGAATACATGATTATGAGCCAGTAAAGCATAGGTGCCAAATAATCCTCCATATGAGTGACCGATGATGACGCGCCCACTACGGGTCGTGTCGACATGATAGTCGTTTTGCATCTTAGTTATTAATTGAGTTTCGATAAAGTTGAAAAAGTCAGGACCCCCTCCGGTTACAGAACTTACCTTGGTCGGAGTATAGTCTATGCTTCGGTTTTTTCCATATCCGATGCTGACCACGACCACATTGGTGACACCCATAGATGAAGAAATTTCATTACATCGATTGGATACGAATTCAAAATCATTTTCTCCGTCGAGTACATAAAGCGTAGCATATTTTTTGGAGGCAGGATCAAAACCGGAAGGCAGACCCACTCTGATGTTGTAGGTCGCTCCATTTGCATTCGATTTTAAGTCAAACTGTTCTTGTTGTAATGAAGGATCGAATAATTCCTTTTTAATACAAGAACTAAATATAAAAGCGATTAGGATCAGGCTGATCGTCATGAGGGCTGAGTGAATGAATAAAGTTTTCATGATCATTGGTAATTAAATTTTTTAAATAATGTTTTGAATTTGATAGTTCAAAGGTGCGCCAGCCAATACCACAAAAAGGGTCGAGAACATGTCAAAAACGGACAAAATGATTTATCTTGTTATTAAAAAATTTAATCACCTTCGCTACCTATGCAAACTATCAAAACCAAATTGCAACTCGATCTTTCCGGTTATTATTTTATAGGTCTGTTGGTTTTAATATTGATAGGATTTTGGCCAAGCTATTTCTCAAAGTTTTTCTCCGGAACGGCTGATTTTAGTTATTATTTTCATTTTCATGCTACTGTCGTGGGCACATGGGTTATCCTTTTGATCATCCAACCCCTCCTGATAAGAAAGAAGAATTATGCATTGCATCGAAGTATTGGAAAGCTTTCATACATCATAGCTCCGCTCATATTTATTTCAATAATACTTTTATTTACCGGCTTTCATGAAGGGTGGGATATAGGTCTGTGGGTAACTTTTAAGGATCTGCTGATATTATCGATCGCTTTTTTTATTGCCTTCAGATACCGCAAGCAAATGGAACTGCATGCAAGAGGAATGATCGTCACCGGGATTGCGTGTATAGAACCTGCTGCTGCGCGCATACCTTTTCATCCTGAATATGGATATTATATTACTTTAGGGATCATTTATTCGGTATTCTTAATCCTGATCTTTTTAGAAAGAAATCAACGAAAAGGAAGATGGATTTTTCCTATGTTTATGGTACTGTATGTATTGGTGCACTCGGTCCTGATATTGAATATTCATTTTAGCTGGTGGCAAGCATTTGGAAAGTGGTTTTATAATCCACCGTTAACTTAAGCAGAGATGATGAATCTGGAAACAGTTTGCCAAAGGCATTCCCATATGAGAGCTTTTGAATTGGATCTAGCCTAAATACTTACCCACAATCGGCATTCTTCTACCCATACCATATGCTTTGCTCGATACTCTGATCACCGGAGCGGTCTGTTCGCGTTTGAATTCATTGATATTAACCATTCGCAGGATGCGCTTGACGAGAGCTTCGTCGTTACCATGGGCGATGATTTCTCTGGGTCCTAATCTTTTCTCGATGTATTGGTATAAAATCGGATCGAGTACTTCATAAGGTGGCAAACTGTCACTATCCTTTTGGCCAGGTCTCAATTCGGCGGATGGTGGTTTAGTAATCGAATTGTGAGGAATGACTTCATGATCCTTATTTACATACTTTACTAACTCGTATACTTCTGTTTTGTATACGTCGCCGAGTACAGACAAGCCGCCACATAGATCACCATAGAGTGTGCCGTACCCGACACTCATTTCACTTTTATTGGTCGTGTTTAATAGAATATTGCCGAGTTTATTGGATGTAGCCATGAGCAAAGTGCCTCTTACTCGTGCCTGAATATTTTCTTCCGTCACATTAAAGGGTCTATCCTGTATAATGACCTTGAGTTGTTCGAGAAATTTTTGATACATAGGTTCGATCTCGATGATCTCGTATCGTATACCGAGATTCTTTGCTAACTGCACTGCATCCTCTACGGATCCCTGACTACTGTAACGCGAAGGCATCATTAAGCCTATCACATTTTCTTTACCTAAGGCTCTTACAGCCAATGCACAAGTCAAAGCACTATCGATCCCCCCACTGAGGCCCAGTACTGCCGATTTAAAACCAAGCTTACCAAAATAATCGCGGATACCCAATAGGATGGCATCATGGATCAATGCATATTTATCTTTTGTTTGTTCCTGATCCGAAGGGTTCCGCTTTCCTTTAACTACATCGTTGAGTTCATATGTTTTGATCACTTCGGTAAAATAAGGTAATTCATCATACAGATCGCCGTTGGGAGAAAACACCAAGGAGCCTCCATCGAAAACGACATCCGTCTGCGAACCAACGGTATTGCAATAAAACAAAGGTTTTTTATATTTAATCACATTGGCCCGTACGACTTCAATGCGTTCACTTGCATGATCGTAAGCAAAGGGCGAAGCCGAAACATTGAAGATAATGTCAGGGGCCTGATCGATCATTTGATCGAGAGGACATACTTTATATAAAGGATTTACATTGCCCAGATTCCAAAGATCTTCGCATATGGTAAGCGCGATCCGATATCCTTTCCAGGTAAATACATTCCATTCAACTGCAGGTTCAAAATAACGGTATTCATCAAAAATATCATAGGTAGGTAATAACGTCTTTGCTTGTTTGTGAATAATTTTTTGGTCGTGGATAAAGTAGGCTATATTGAGTAAATCTTTACCCGTAAGATCCGGATTGACCGACGGTGATCCGATGAGGACGGCTATGTCTTTGGAAGCAAGGCGTATCTGATCCATGACGCGCTCACATTCCTCAATAAAATCTTTAAACTCCAAAAAATCTCTGGGAGGATAACCACAGGTGGCCAGCTCCGGAAAAATAACCAAGTCAGCTTTTTGTGATTTGGCTGTTTCGATCCCCGCTAAAATCTTTTGCAGATTTCCTTCAAAATTACCGATATGACTATTGATCTGTGCTAATGTAATGCGCATGGTGTAAAATTACGAATATGTAAGATGTAGGCTAAATCTTATTTTGAGATGCTATCAAAATAAATTTTCAGAATGTTTAAGAATTAGAGTTATGTTATTGAAAGTAGAATATTGTATTAATTGCCTACTGCTTTAGCTGTAGGCAATTTAATTTAGTAAAATGTGGCTTTAGCCGAAAAAGATAGCTATCCTTTAAATTTCTCAAATCCACATTTGAGAATCAGCTCATCATACTCATCTTGAAACAGTTTTTTCTTATGATGATCTTCTTGATTTTTAATATAATTCCTAACCGCACTAATCATGGATTCCGAAATGGATAATGCAAAATATTCATCTTGCCATTCAAATTTTGAAGATGTAATTTTATTTTTATTGATCCAAAATGATGATTCACCTTTTATTAAGTGCATCATGTCTTTAATGGTTTGGTCAACTCCCAGTGAAATCAAGCAATGGCAATGATCAACATATCCATTTACATAGTCTATAAATATGTTTTTCTTTAAAGCATTCTCTTTGATATGATTCCATACAGATGTTCTTATCTCAGGTGTTGATAAATAAGGTTGTCTGTTCTTAGTACTCCAAACAAAATGAATAGATACTTTAATAAAAGGCATAATCTTAGGATGAACAACAAATATATTAATATGATTTAGCCAAGATGTACGATGCACAATTTTCCACTGAAAATCTATCTACAGTTTAATAAATCATTGAATATAGTTGTAAAATCTTCTTCTATTTTTTCGTTTGATTCTTCTTTCATGACTAACTTCTGCATACCGGTATAATAACTGTATTTTAAATCGTTAAAATATTCACTGATTATTTTGATCAGACCTAAATCAAAATCAAAATAGCATTTTACTAAAATATTTTTAGGAAGGTTGACGGTTTGGGATGATTCTACTTTCTTAATCCAAAGCATTTGAACATTTGCTTTACGATCAAAAAAGAAAGGCATGACTTGTGTACTATCTAAATTTCTAAACTCAGGATATAGTGAATCAATGATTTTTAATTTATCAAATATTGGAAACATCGTAAATGCTAATCTACTATATGGTCTTGTATAATTAGAATCTACTTTATTGGTTTTATTATAGATTTTTAGCAATTCTTTCATTTCTTCTTTCATCCTATACCGATGATTAAAAATATGATCGAGATCAACTTCTATATTTTTTAATATTTCATATTTGATGTCTGTTTGACCTATAATTGATTGACAGGAAATCAATAGAAGGAGCGTGCACAAAAATCGCATTGGACAAAATTAAGGAGATTCCATTTGCGGCAACATCAGTCGCTGAAAGAATAAATATTTTATTATTGTCTGCGTCTCTGAAATCTGCGCCACGTAACTTTACACGATGAATAAAATCATTTCCAAGATAAACGCAGATTATTACACCTGGGGTGAACAGTGCGATGGTTGGTATCTATGCAAAAATGAAAAATTGCATGTAATTCAGGAACGAATGCCATGTGGTACCGGGGAAAAAATGCATTATCACCATTATTCGACGCAGGTGTTTTATATTTTATCAGGAAATGCACTGTTTATAATTGATCAACAGGAATACAGGGTATCAGCAGGTCAAAGCATCCGGATCGAACCTGGCCAGATTCATTGCATTCAAAATCAGGATGATCAGGATTTGAATTTTTTAGTGATTTCGGTTCCTCCTTCTCAAACGGATCGCGTAAATATTTAAAACAATAATTCGTATCATTGCTATATAAATAATAAAGTATGTCATTAATTCAATCGATGAGGTGGTATGGCCCGCACGATGTGGTTTCATTGAGAGATATCAGGCAATCGGGCTGTACCGGGGTGGTAACCGCTTTGCATCAAATACCCGTGGGAGAAATCTGGACCATCGAAGAGATCAATAAGCGCAAAGCCATGATTGAGGCCGAAGGCATGACCTGGAAAGTGATAGAAAGTTTGCCCGTCAGTGAAGACATTAAAAAACACAGCGGTGATTACCTTCGGCATATTGAAAACTATAAAACCAGTATTGAAAATGTTGCAGCGTGTGGTCTCGAAGTCATTACCTATAATTTTATGCCGGTACTGGATTGGATTCGCACCGATCTTCATTACCCGATGACCGATACCAGTCTTGCGTTGCGATTTGAGAGAGCAGCTTTCGTAGCATTTGATATTTATATGTTGCAAAGACCCAATGCCGCAAAAGACTATCCTGCGAATGAAGTTGCCAAAGCCGAAGAATGGATGCGTACTTCATCTGAAGAAGATAAAAAGCGTGTATACATCAGTTGTTTACAGGGACTGCCTGGCAGCAGCGAGATGTTTACGGCCGAACAAATACTTTCCTTATTGGATTCGTATAGCCATATTGATCGGGATGCTTTAAAATCCAATCTCAGATATTTTTTGCAAGAAGTTATACCCATATGTGAGCGCGTAGGAGTCAAGATGGCGATTCATCCAGATGACCCGCCGTATCAGGTATTGGGATTGCCTCGGATCGTCTGCAATGAAGAGGATGCGGCCAATGTAATCGCTTCAGTACCATCGACCCATAATGGATTGTGTTTCTGTACCGGGTCGTATGGAGCCCGGGCAGATAATGATTTGGTAAACATGATTCGCCGGTTTGGAGATCATATTCATTTCTTTCATTTGCGCAATACAGCGCGCGATGCCCAGGGGAATTTTTATGAAGCCGATCATCTGGCAGGTGATACCGACATGTATGCCGTGATGAAAGAAATCGTATTACTTCAACGCAAAAGAAATATTGCACTTCCCATGCGTCCCGATCATGGACACCAGATGCTCGATGATCTGAAAAAGAAGCCGTACCCAGGTTATGGCGCCATTGGCCGACTGAGAGGCTTGGCGGAATTGAGGGGATTGGAACTGGGAATTGAACGATCGATTTAAGATTGCTAACATTATTTTATGTACGATATTCGCACAGCATTCTGCGGACGATTTATTTACGGTATAGCGATGTATGCTTGTGTTTGTACCTATATCGTAACTATATTAATTCGTCAATATATCGAATATCGTCCTCAGGATGCTGCGCATAAATCGTACATAAAAAGATTAGTATGAGTACAGATAAAATTTTCAGGTATTGTAAAACGTTGTTGGTTGCATTCATTGCCATCATGTCTTGGATCATTGTGATCGGAAATGTGACGGACTATTATACCAATTATCATTTTGTAGAGCACGTATTTAAAATGGATACCACATTTCCTGATTCACATGTACATTATAGAAGCATTGATAACGAATTCATTTATCATCTCGGATATATTCTGATTATTTTGAGCGAAGGCATCATGGGTTGGTTTTGTCTATCGGGAAGTATTGCTATGTATCGCCAGCTAAAGAATGCTGCCGGATTTCATCAATCTAAATCCAAAGCCGTCATCGGTATTATGATTGGAATCGCTGTATGGTTTTTTGGTTTTGAAGTCATCGGGGGTGAATGGTTTGCTATGTGGCAAAGCAGTACCTGGAATGGATTGGCCAGTGCAGAAAGGATCGTGAGTTTTTTAGTGCTATCGATGATATTACTACAAATGAAAGAAGAAGAATGAGGAAGTTGATGATCATTTACGATATACGATTGATGTACAATATAGTGGTTTGCCCTCGTGCCCGATCCTAAATCGTGCATCGTATATAGTATGTAGCCTTTCTTAAATTAATAATTTTTTTACATAAATTGTATTATGGGAAAAATAAATAGGGCTTGGCACGAATCTCATCGTATGCCTAAGAATCCAACCTTAGTACAACGTATGGATTGGCATATCGAGCATATAAAAAATTGCAATTGCAGAGAAATGCCGGATTCCATTAAAAAGGCCATCGCAGATAAAAAAAATAAAATGAAAATAATTTTTTCAATATTCATAGCATTCATTCTTTGTGTAAACATCCATGCTCAAAAGCAGAAAGTAATCTTTGATTGTGATTTTGGTGACGACATCGATGATGCATTTGCCCTGGGAATGTTGCTATGCAACCAGGATCGATTGGATATCCTGGGGATTACCACCTGTTATGGTCGTACGGAGGATAGAGCCAGGACCGTGCTGAAAATGTTGTATCAGACCGGGCAAGACAAAATTCCGGTTTTCATAGGACGCAATACCTCAACATCCAACGAAAGAGCCAATTGGTATGCCGATCAGTTTTATTGGGCCAAAGGCTTCGATAAACTAAAACCACAGGCTCAACCGGCAGCCGATTTTATTATTCAAAGTCTTAATAAATATCCCGGTGAAGTCATCGTCATTACGGTAGGTCCTGTGATGAATATGGCGGATGTCATCGCCAAAGATGCAGGAGCTCTCAAAAAAGCAAAGAAGGTTTATTCTATGTTTGGTTCCTTTTATATTGGATACAATGCAAGCCCCACGATCAATGCCGAATGGAATGTAAAAGCCGACCCGGTAGCTGCCAAGAAATTTGTCGACAGTGGCGCTGACATTGTCTATGCTGGGTTGGATGTCACCACCATGATCAAACTCAATAAGGCAAATCGTGATCTTTTATTACAAAGACAGTCCCCATTGACCAATGCATTGATGGGGCTGTATACCTTATGGAATGCTGAGACTCCGACTTTATTTGATCCGGCAGCGATCGGCATGATCTTATATCCCGATTTATTTAAAACTAAAAAAGTGGCCATCCACGTGGATGATATCGGAAATACGATCCTGGAAGAAGGAAAAAATCCGAATGCTGAAATCGGAGTCTATGTCAATGCAAATGATTTTTTAAATCGATTGATGAAAACCTATTTGCAACAAAATCTGGAGAGGTAATTATTGAGTTTCAAAATGTTTACCAGGCATGCCATATTCTTTCTGTTTCTATTGATTGGTATACTCCCGATCTCATGTCATAAAACATCCACTGTAGAGGGTAATCAATTTTCCTATAAAGACAGTGTATTTACAAATTATTTTGTCAGAAAAAGTGGTTGGGTATCCGGAGATGGGACTTATTCAATAAGACTCAGCGATGGGAATACTCTCTGGCTTATGGGTGACAGCGGCATCGATGGTTGGAAAGCCCCGGACTCTGTCAGGTGTCTTTTCCAGGTAAGAAATTGTGCTTTAATTCAAAGCGGTAATGATTTTACTACTTTACTGGATACGAGCTCTAACATCAAATCTTTTTTTCAACTGGCTGGCATGGATCAAACGAAAGAATGGTTTTGGCCCTTGCATGGATATCAATATCAAAATACGGTTTATGTTTTTCTGAATCATATCGTTTATTTTAATTCAGGCTCCTTAATTCAATTCAAAGTAAAGGGTCAATTTTTAGCCAAAATGAATTATGCAAATGGTAAAATCAGTAAAATAACCTATGCTGCTCTACCTTTCATAAACGAAGTGACGTTTGGAGCTCAGGTTCTACAAGACATCACCCAGAATAAAATATACATGTATGGCAATAAACAAAACGGTTTGGCTTTTGATTTATATCTGGCCAGAGCCGATGCTTCCAACCCGCTCAATACGATGGAATATTATGATAATGGAGTATGGACTCAATCCAAAACAGGCGTCGCGAATATAAACAAATCCTATACAGTAGCTTCCGAGTTTTCTGTATCCATGATCCAAAACAAATATATATTGATTACACAGCAAATTGGTTTGTCTTGCAATCAAGGTACTGAAATATATTCTTTCATATCCGACTCGTTACAAGGTGAATTCACCCATCAGAAGATGATCTGGAAAGTGGATGATCTGTTTGAAAACAAAACTCTTTGGACGTATGGCGGCAAAGGCCATCCACAGTTTATCTTAAATAATGAATTGCTTATTTCTTATAATGTGAATGGTATCGGTTCCTGTGGGAATGTATGCATTGGAGCTTCTGTATTGACCGGTCATATGCCGGCTTATGTATATCGTCCTAAGTTCGTGCGTGTTCCGTTAAAATTAATATTCCAATGATTTTATTACTTTGCGTCCATTCTAAAATTAATTCGCAATGAGATTAAAAAATAAAGTTGCTTTGATC
>CALMKY010000151.1 GCA_937867195.1 uncultured Saprospiraceae bacterium
TTCATGTATGCCTTTGCTTACTGATCGACCTTATCCCGATATTGAAGGAGTACATATGACGCATCGTTACATCGATATCGGAAATGCCCAACTGCACATTGCTGAAACCGGTGAAGGAGATCCCTTGATTTTATTACATGGATGGCCGCAACATTGGTGGATGTGGCGCAGGCAAATACCTTTTTTTGAAAAATATTTTAAAGTCATCGCAGTAGATCTTCGTGGATTTGGATGGTCCGAAGTAACCCAATCCGGATATGCAAAAGACGATTTGGCGGAGGATCTTAAAAAATTAATAGATGCTCTTGGATATAAAAGTGTAAGATTACTAAGCCATGATTGGGGCGGATGGATAGGATTTATTGCAAGCAGCAAATATCCAGGGTTGGTTTCTCATCATTTCGCAACCAATATTTGCCCGATATGGCCCAAGATCAGTTGGCAGATGATTCCGGCTACGTTTCGATTAAGGTATATGTTTAAAATAGCCATGCCTTATTTGGGTTGGCGCATGCTGAAGCGTAGCAATAAATTTGTACGGCATATACTCATTCGCGATCGCACCTCCGGAAAGCCATGGAGTGAATACGAAATGAATGTATTTTCCGATCAATTTACAGAAGAGGCCAGAGCCAAAGCATCCTCCAGGCTGTATGGATCTTTTTTATTGAAAGAATATATACCACTGGGCATTCTGGGTAAGTATCATCATTTGCATTTAAAGACACCGACTCGTGTCTTATTCGGTAAAAATGATTTTGCCATAGCCTTATCCTGGTTGCGTGGCTATGAAAAATATGCAGATGATATCCAAATTGAATTGGTCGAAGGAACGGGTCATTTTATTGTAGATGAACAACCGGATCTTGTTAATCAAAAAGCTTTCACATTTTTCAATGAATTAAAATCTCCATCATGATTTTTACTCCATTCAGTATAAAAAATCTTCAGTTTAAAAATCGCATCGTACGATCTTCGATTGGTGGTCGTACATCTTTTTACGATGGCACTGTTTCATCGGCATTTAAAAATTTTGAAAAACGGTTTGCAGAGCACGATGTGGCTGGAATCATATCGGCAACGATCAGCGTCAATGACGAGCGCACTTCTCCTATGGAATATCCCAAAATCAGCGATGACCGATTCATCAAACCATTGGCAAACGCTATCAAAGCTGTCCATCAATACGACTGTCGTTACATTATTCAGATCGGAGATACCGGTGGAGCTACCCATACGAGCCTGTTTCCTCAGGATGTCGACACCAAATCCGCTTCATCTATGGTGGATATTGTATATGGATATCAAAACCGGTACAAGGCTATGACCATTGAAGAAATTGAACAGACGCGTGAAAACTTTATCCAGGCTGCCCGCCGTGTTCGCGAGACGGGTGCCGATGGTGTAGAAATCACAGCGAGCAAAGGTTATATCATTCATCAATTTCTCAATCCGGGTATCAATCGAAGAACCGATGCCTATGGAGGATCCATTGATAAGAGATTTAGACTTTTAGAAGAAATTGTCACCGGGGCCCGTAAAGCAGTGGGGAATGATTTTCCGATCGGTATCAGACTGTCTGCATCGGATATCAATCGATTGCCCGTCAATCTGAGGCTACCGGTACGATTCCCGCTTAAAGACTGGTACCAGGGTAATACCATCAAAGAATCATTGTACTACGCAAAAAAACTAAAAGATCTTGGTATCGATTATCTGCACATCGATAAAGGATATGGATTCCCCAATCCATTTGGCAATCCGGGAACATTCCCAATGAAAGAGATGCGTATGTTTTTTAATGCTACGAGGCATCTTTCTACCAAAGCAAAGATCAGAGCCATGGTCTTTAATCTTATACCTTTACCCATCGCTCATGCCATTGCCAATATTGGATGGAATTATAAACCCGGTATATCAGCAGATGATGCCAAAAGGTTTAAAGATGAGATTGGATTACCTACTATCACGAATGGTGGCTATCAGGATCAGGATATTATAGAGAGTACATTACAAAATGGAAAAGCAGATCTCATAGCCATGGCAAGACCCTTACTTGCTAATGTAAATTTATTACAACAATTTAAACAAGGAAAGAATAGTCCTGATAATCCCTGCACCCATTGTAATCGGTGTCCGGTGCGCACTGCTAATTTTCCGCTTGGTTGCTATGACACTTCGCGATTTAAATCCGAAAAAGAAATGGAAGATCAAATCATGTGGTGGTCAGCGAGTAGTGATGAGCAGGAGGTGCTATTTCCTCAGGTCTAATTTTTTACATCTCTTTACCTGACAATCTTTGCTGGAAGATGCCTGTATATAATTTAGGTTTTGTATCTTTAAATTAATAAAACCTCAAATTATGACAAAGCGGTATTTCACGGCTATTCCTATCCTTTTTATCTCATTTATTAATACTTTATATGGTCAGACATTTGATGGAGTCCGGATTAGCCTGAAAGGAGGAATTTTAAATTCGACCATTAAAGGACTTGAAACAACTGTTTTAAGCGAACCTTTTTTTCTTAACTACACCCTGAGCAATAAAAAAGTAACCGGCTTTACCGGAGGATTTGGTATTAATTATGAAATAAAAAACTCCATCGCCTCGATCAACCTGGATGTCCTCTATGCCCAGCAAGGAACGGAATTATTATTCAACAATACAGAAAAGAATTTTAATTACCGGATGCAGTTTAATTACAGTTATATCAATTTTCCCATTTTGTTGAAACTTTATCCATTCGAAAAATCTCAGGATGGATTGCATGGCATTAATGTCGGTGTCGGGCCTCAAATAGGTATTAACCTTTCACCTGAAAACATCGTTTATACATCCGGTGGTCCGGGAAAATTACCTGCATTTGGCACCGACCTGCAACAGCAACAACAAATCAGAAATGTATTGAAAGGGAAAAATAATTTCGGCATTAATTTTCACCTCGGATATGATTTTAGAGGAAGAGGATTCAATGTCGATTTGCAATATCATTATGGGTTAACCGATGTGGTCAGGACAGAGGCAAATGCATATAATTTTATTGAAAATAAGAATACCAACCAGGTCATCCGCCTGTGTTTGAGCTGGGAATTGTTCAGCAGTTATCCTAAAAAATCCGTGTTGATCATCAGAAATCCAAGAAGCTGATCATATAACGCAATTCTAAAATCATTTCAAATTTCAAATGGATTTCAGGATGATTAAAATATTTCTTTATACTGCCTTGCTTGCGTTTGCTGTAACATCCCATGCTCAGGGTTTATTGTCGAGTGCGGCCCGATGGTATATAGCCGATACTGTATCAGGTCAATGTATCCTTAAAAATCATAGTTTACATCCCGTTTATTCAAACCAGCGGCCTATTGAAGTTACAGGAGGCATCAATTATCATCCAGCATTTTTATTAAACAGGCAATCCAAGGTAAGCTTTGATATTGGCGATCTGGATATACATCAGGCTACTTTCTTTACTGTTTATCAACTTAAAGATACGATAGTGGAAAATATGATTTGGCATATTGAAAAAGAAGGAAAACCCCAATTACTGCTTACCAACAAAAGGATGGCTGACTTCGACAAGTATAAATACATGAATTTTTTCGATTTGCATCCGCTATCTCCTAAAATCCAGGTGTACGAACAGACAAAGGAAATGGATTCACTTCCCATCATACTACAGCAATGGAATATCGGCCAAGCCCCTTCGGCTCCAAAATTACCGGTACAAAATCTGGATGGCTCCATTTCAGAATTAATAGCATTTACGAAAAATCTATCAAAAGCTGAGAAATTAAAAATAGAATCTTATCTGGCGTTGAAATATGGTATCACTTTATCAGAGCCGGAAGGAACGTATTTAAACAGCGCAGGAGAAATACTTTGGAATGGTGTAAAAAATAACGGCTTCCATCATAATGTAACCGGGATTGGACGTGACGATTCTTCAGGCCTGCATCAAATCATCGCTACCAGCAGCAATCATCCTGAATTACTATCTATAAGATTAAAACAGGATTTCAAAAACAATGAATTTATTATATGGGGTGACAATAATTTATCCATGATCCCGAAAACAGAGAATGGGCAATTGGCCAGATTACATCGTACCTGGATGATGTCCATTTCATCTACAGAAACAAATTCATTCAAAACAGAAATAATACTGGATACAAAACAAATTTTTACACCCGGTCATTCTACACCGGTCTTTTGGCTAGCAATAGATAGTACTGAATCGGCAGACTTCAGTGCAAGTCATACTCAATACATCCGGGCCGTGAATATAGATACTAAAGGATTTGCTCATTTTAATATTGAATTGAAAAAAAATCCGGCCGGAAAATTATACTTCTCATTTATCACAGGTCAGGAACTTATGATGACCACTCAAATCAATGAGCCTACTTGTGATGGATCTATCAAAGGTCAGTTAAAAATTAAAATAATAGGCGGTACTGCACCTTATGGCTTAACGATTACAGACAAAAACCATGCATCGACTCAATTATTTGCAGAAGAGTCAAACTCTCTAAAAACAATTCAGGATATTTCTCCCGGATTCTATGTGCTTGAAGTTAAAGATGCTCATCAACAAGTTTATACTGATACTATTATCGTAAACAATTTAGATGGCCCCAATCCGATTGGTATCAGAAACGAATACATTCTGTCTAAAGATCAAAATCTATTATTGAATGCTTCTGAAACTATGGAACCCGGGGTTTCATATATATGGGAGGGTCCAAATCATTTTTCATCATCCAATCCTAAAATAACAGTACAGGAAAAAGGGGTATACCATTTAAACGTAAGTAAAAACGGATGCACGAATATCCGTACGATCTATGTGTTGGGTGCTCCGGTGAATAATTTCAGAGATTACATTTTATATCCCAATCCTTCGGAGGGAATCTTTAACATAAAAATACTACTCTATCATCCTGCATCCATCGAGGTAACCGTATATACTTCGAATGGTATTCCGGTAATTCAACAGAAGGTATTCGGTGCGGATCATTATATATTGACTAATAAGTTAACAGAAAGCGGAATCTACTTTATCAACTTAGATTCAAATAATTCAAGCCTGACTAAAAAACTGATCATCACTCACTAAATAAAAATTTAAAGACATATAAAATCAAACCATTAACCCCAGTAAGCTCAATCAATAAATGCAAAATATTCTCAAAATAATATTTCTTAGTTCGATCGTCAGTTTTCTATTGATAATTAAACCTTTTAATTCAGCTCATCCTTTTGTTTCAACGAAATCATCTCTTCCGACTTCCTCAACGTCAGATGCCTCTAAAAAAGAAATAGAAAATGTAAGTAACATCAAATTTAAAAATCATCTTTCGAAAGAAAATAGCAAACATGCGCTGTCTTATCCCGCGGATCTTTCTTACGGTTATATCGGAATATCCAAAGAAAAGCCTATCGATAGTCCATATGACAATGTATTTCATGTCAGGATTACAGAAGCATTGCCATCGGATGCGGACGCCGTCTTATCATATGAATTAAATGGTGTGGCCAATCAAGAATCCATTGCAAGAAGCATCAATGAATCTCCTGCTCTCGGAGGTCATATGGTCATCTTACAAAATAATTGGAACACACAAAAAGAAATCATTCCGATATCTCTACTACACCGGGGGGATAATGTCATTCGTTTTTCATTACCCGCCGATGCCATGTATCATTATGAAATTAAAAATGTACACATCCTGTTACGGAATAATGATAATCCTGAACCATCCATTATTTTAAATCAGTCAAACGACAACTATTATGGAGACAAAATCTACTTGAAAGGTATGATTTCCAATTTATCAAATAAAAAATCTGAATTGGGAGGTCATACGACCCTGCAATGTGATGGCACGACCATACCTGTTGAACAGGGTGAATTTGAAGCGATACTTCCCAATAAAGACGGTAAACCATTTGTATCCACCCTGACTGCATTGCTTCCCAACGGCGAGATCATTACAAAAAACATTTCGTTTAATCATGTCAGCGTTCCGGATCAAACCTATGCTTTGGAAGAAAAAACCTCACGAATAGAAAAATTATATACACCGGTACATCCTTTCGATTTGAAATTAGCCGGTAAGAATCGTGCATCCATTTCGATCCCCTCACAAGCTTTGTTACAAAATAAAACGATCAGCATCTCGGCATTGCGAGAGGTGGATCTTACAGTAATCAATCCTGATCTGGTCAATGTAACCGGTGGAGCCAAAGGATATAGATTCCTGCCGCATGGAACCATTTTTAAAAAATCTGCTTTGATCAACATTCCATATGATAGCACTTTGATTCCAGAAGGATATAGCCCTGAAGATATTCGCACGTATTATTTTGATGACAAGAAGAGGGAATGGATATCACTCATCCTGGATTCTATTGATTTATCTACCCATACTGTTTCATCGCAAACCATGCATTTTACTGACATGATTGATGCGATTCTTAAAGTGCCTGAATCGCCGCAAACACAAGGATATGCGCCTACCTCCATCAAAGACTTTAATTCTGCAAATCCGTCTGAGGGAATCAGTATGATTGCACCGCCGGTCGCCAATCAACATGGCAATGGCATGATATCTTTTGATTTAAAACTACCGACCGGGCGACAAGGTATGGAACCCAATTTGAGCCTTCAGTATAGTAACGAAGGTGGCAATGGTTGGATGGGATTGGGATGGGATCTGCACATTCCCAATATTACAATAGATACGCGGTGGGGTGTACCCAGGTATGATTCACTGCTGGAAACAGAAACCTATACCATGGAGGGAGAACAGCTAACACCTACTGCTAATAGGGCGACATTTGAAGGAAGAGCACAAGCCGACAAAGAGTTTTATCCACGTGTAGAAAAAAATTTTGATAAAATTATCCGGCATGGTACCAGTACGAAAAATTACTGGTGGGAAGTTATTAATAAACACGGCACCCGAAGCTTCTATGGTGGGTTACCGGAGAAAGGTGTAGTCGATATGGCCGTACTCAGAGACAGGAACAATCATATTTCGTCTTGGGCTTTGGTGCAAACCAGGGACCTCGACGAAAACTCGGTACAATATTTCTATACAACGGTTCTGGATGGAGGCATTTCCGGATCCGATATAAAGAATGGTCAGCAACTCTATATTGATCGTATAAATTATACAGGGACTAATTCCGTTCCAGGTCCGTATACTGTAAAATTTTTCCGGGATCGTGACCTTCCTAATTTTGTAAAACGAAAAGATGTAATGATCGATGGCCGCCTGGGATATAAAATGGTTTCGGCCGATTTACTTAAAAAAATAACCATTCGCCTGAATGATCAAATCATCCGCTCATATGAACTAAAATACAAAGAAGGAGCTTTTTATAAAACATTATTGGACAGCATCAGTGAATTGGATGATCAGGGTGATTTATTTTATGCACATGGTTTCTCTTATTACGATGATGTCAATTCAAGCTCCGGATTTATTCCGTTGGGTGAAGAGAAGGAATGGAAAGTCGGCAAAGATGATATCAAAGGTGGTTTGTTAAATCCAATTCAAGGCTTTGCAGATCAAACATCTGCACTGAGTACAGAAAAGTCTACAAGCGGCGGCTTTGGATTGGCATTAACCGTAGGCTTTACAGGAGATGCATGGAGTAAGCAATTCACCGTCGGCGGCAGTTTTGAATTTGAACATACTTCGAATGAAGGCGCGGTATGTATGATTGATGTCAATGGGGACGAATTGCCTGATAAAGTGTTTAAAAGAAATGACTCGTTGTACTATAGAGCGAATATCAAGAACTTTTCTTCTTTTGGTCCACCCAGGCCCATCCTGGGTGAGGTCAATCAATTCAGCACCGGATCTGCTCTCAATTTTGGTGGAGGATTGCAAATCGTTTTATTCGGTGGTATCTTTTTGGGATATGATCATTCAAGTACGACCTCTAAAACCAGTACTTATTTTTCAGATTTCAATGGCGATGGATTAATGGATATTGCCTCCAATGGAAAAGTATTTTTCAATCATTTGAATGGAAATGGCGATCCGGTATTTGAACAAAACAGTACAAGGACTCCGGTTCCGTTGATTCTTGGGAATGGATTGGATAAGTCTTTTCTAGCGCCTGATACTGCCCTGCAACATCGACAGGAACAACAGTTTCCATTGCAAGACATTATTCGGTTTTGGACAGCTCCTTTTGATGGCATTATTCGCATACAAGCACCCGTCCATCTCATTCAAGTACCGGATAGTCTTCGATCAAAAAAAGCAGATGGAGTACGGGTATCGGTGCAATTGAGAGATAAAAATCTTTGGTCTGAATCGATTGCAAAAAATGATTTCAATATTCATTCACCCTCTGGGATTGATAACTTAGTCGTAAAAAAAGGTGACCACGTGTATTTCCGAGTACAATCAGTCTATAATGGAGAAAACGATGAAGTGGACTGGGATCCTACCGTCGAGTATGTATCCAATGTACAACCCGAAGTCGATGCCAACCATAAAAGAAGTGCTCGCTATCAGGCATCTGAAGACTATATTCTTTCCGGTGCACAACAAGTCGGTATACCCAATGATGGAACGATTAAAATCACCGGATCATTTGACAAATCAGTAACCTCCGATACCGTTGCGTTGAGAATTATCCGAAAGGATGTTCAAGGCAATACTTCAATCATATTAAACAAATCGTATTCTCCAAAATCTTTGATCCATACTCTGTTAGAAGACATCGTACTACAAGTTAGAAAAGGTGATGCACTGAAATTTGAAACTCATGCTGACTCCTACATCGATCGTACTGCCTTGAAATGGTTGCCGGAGTATACAATTACCTATCAGGATAGTATCACCAATCAGCCTGTTAGCCTAAACGGGACCGTCGTACCGGAAAACAATGCGTATAATGAATGGTTCATACCAACCCAGGTCTACACGAAAAATAAAGAAGGTGATCTCCGGCTGTATCCTGATGTATCATTTAACAGCGATAGTAGCGGGCAGGTCGTGTTTACATTAAAAGGATCGGATACTATGTTTGCTAAAAGAACGATCAATGTAGTCAAAGGCAAGGTCATCAACCATCCCGATACGATTGTATTGAATATACCGATAGGGACTGTCCTCTATCCGGAATTCAATATCTCCAGTGAGGCACTGGCTATCAATTTAAAAAATCATGCCATCATCAGCAAAAAAGACACTACCTATACCGAACGTGATACCACGATCAAAGACTCCATCGTATTTAAAACCATCAACAAGGTTATCCTGGACACATTGATAGCCGGGATCTATACCAATTCAACACGGATTCAACCAGCCCCCATCTTCCGGAACTGGGGCCAGTTTACACTGACTGGTGATAAGGGCAATGGTCCTATGGATGAGACCAAGCTCAATTTTAATGAAATGCAGAATATCGATTACAAAAAAATATTTGCTGATACAGCATTGTACCGACAAGACAGGAATTCAGTAAAAAATATTCAGAATCCAGCCAAATCGGATTTTGCTCCATTATATGCAAATGCAAGTAAATATGAATGGGTCGGCAGAGATAGTTCTGTTTTCGTATCGGCTACCCACATGAGTAGCTCAAGACTCATGATGCACGATGTATCGGTAGATAGCATGATGGTGCAGAATGGATCCACCTTGACGGCGGTGGATAAGATAGAGCAAAGTGAAGCCAATACCATTGCTGCGGGCTTTGCAGTGTCGGTTAGTTATTCTCATGTAGAAACCACCAATATGTTAGACTTGATGGATATCAATGGGGATCGCTTTCCCGATATATTACATGTCGATGATGTACAGTATACTTTCCCCAATGGAGGATTGGAAAAATCCGGTCGTAAAAATGCATTGAAAGTCACCAGTAGCTCAGGTGATTCTGAAGGTCTTAATCTCGGCGGTAAATTTCCAAGTGCCACAGCCTCTAATAAACGAAACAGTACTGCATCCAATGCCAATAATAATAAAACCAAAAGCAATGCACGCAGTGCCCCCGGATCCGCAAGTAATTCCATCGGTCTATCTGCAAATCTGGGATTTAATCAACAATCAGCCAATGCATCCTGGATCGATATCAATGGAGATGGATTGCCGGATAAAGTATATCAGGATGGTACGGTAGCCTTAAACCTGGGATATACATTTACCGATCCGGAGCAATGGAATTATAAGACCATCGATGAAAGTAAAAGTACCAGTATTGGAGGTGGAATCGGTGTCAATATTCTGGCAGGTACCGTAGAAGGAGGCGTCGGCATGACAAGGAGTGAAGACAATACCAATACCGTCTTATTGGATATCAACGGAGATGGATTGCCGGATAAAATTTTTTCAGATGGAGTCCTGAAAGTACAATTGAATACCGGGAATGGATTTCAAACTGCAATTCCCTGGAATGGTTTACAAAAAATCAATCAAACGCTTACTACCGGTGAATCATTTAATGTAGCGTTTACCATACCCATTAATATCTATATCATTGGCTTAAAAATATGCATCAATCCATCATTTCATCTGGGGCATGGTGTGTCAGGACAAGGGGATCAAATACTGGACATCAATGGGGATGGTTTTCCTGATTTAGTCCATTCTGATAATGAAAGCAATCTCAAAGTAAGAAGCTCCACCATCGGTCGCACCAATATGTTGCGCGAGGTAAAAAGACCGATGGGTTCAGGCTTTACCATGGACTATCAGCAACTGGGCAGTACCTACGATATGCCCCAAAATGTATGGGTATTAAAAGGAGTATCCATTTATGATGGAGTGCCCGGAGATGGGGTCGATACTATGAGGTATAGTTATCAATATACCGGTGGGCACTATGACCGTAAGGAGCGTGAATTCTATGGCTTTGATACCGTGATGACCTATCAATTAAATGCCGATCAAAGAAATACTGTGTACCGGAGTGATGAAGATCTATATGCCAATGAAAATTATTTTATTAAAGGTTCATTAAAAAGTCATGCCCGGTATGACGCGTCCGGCAATAAGTTTATCCAAAACATCAATACGTACGAATTAAAATTAATTCACGACAGTGTTTACTTCCCTGCACTTACCCAAACAAAAAACCTGGTATTTGAAGGTAAGCCAACGGCAGGTGCCAGCACCTATACTCAATACGAATACGATCCTTTAGGAAATATTATAAAAATTACGGATATCGGTGATGGTAGTCCGCAAGATCAATTGACCGCCGAAATTAAATATCATAATAACGATCCCCTATACATCAAAGACATTCCGTCTGAAATTGTAGTCAATACGATCGAAGGAGTCAAAAGAAAAAGAACCAGCAGCATCGATGCCAAAGGTCATACCACTCAAATCAGTCGATTCCTTACAAATCAAATCGCCGCGGTAGATAGTTTTCAATACGATGCTTATGGCAACCTGGTAAAAGCCATTCATCCGGCGAATTACAAAGGACAAAAAATGTTTTATGAATACACCTACGATGATATCATTCATTCTTATATTATTAAAACTAAAGATGCCTATGGTTACGGCGATGGTAAAGAATATGAATTTCGTTTTGGCAACCTGATTCACTCGACCAGTATGCAGGGAGAGCCAATTCAATACAATATAGATAACCGCGGCAGAATAAAATCCATCACAGGACCCTATGAATTAGCTGCCAACAAACCTTATTCTATTTCATTTGACTACCATCCGGAGGCACAAGTGCCTTATGCAATTACTCATCATTATGATCCGGAATATGCTAGTGATATCGATATCATCAGTTTTATGGATGGACTCGGAAGACCTATCCAGGTAAAAAAATCGGGATCGTTATTTAAAGGAAAAGATCAGGAGGATGATTTGAAAATGATTGTATCCGGTGCTGAGATTTATGATGCATTTGGTCGCACAATTCGATCTTACTATCCAACTATTGAACCAATAAGTGCTGCCAATCTTAAATTCTCTACCAGCCTTGGTCAGTTCAATGAATCCAGCACCTATGATGTCATGGATCGGGCTCGAACACAAGTACTCGCAGATGGCAGCACAGATAATTTAAACTATGATGTATCTAATAATTTATTGCTTACTCAAATGATCGATGCACTCGGTAATAAATCAGAAATATACAATGATGTGAGAAGCAGGAAAAAATCAATCCGGCAATTCGGTGGCCCGGACGGAACGATTACGACTGTATATAATTACAATGCATTGAGTGAATTAATTTCCACAGAAGATAATAACAAGAACAAAATCATCAACCAGGCCCAGAAGTTCATCCAGAAGGGCCAGTGGGACAAGGCGATCAAGGAGCTGCAGAAGCAGGTGCAGAACCGCGTGGGCCAGTGCGTGATGACCTGTCCCACCACCGCCTGTTTCAACATGCTGGATACCGATCCCTATTATAAACTGGGACGCAAAATTGCGTTTTTCGGGGATGGGTTCCAGTTTCGTGACGTGAGACACGGTCGGAAAGTGTGGGTGATTCCGATTCTTGGGGGTGAATTTGTCTTGGATCGCCGGTTCGGATTCACGGATGGATTGATGGGGGGGAATCTGTGGCTGATGGGGCGCGATCTGGACAGTGCGTTGGCCGCCACGGAAAAGGGAGTCGCTGCGGTGTCGAAGATCCC
>CALMKY010000152.1 GCA_937867195.1 uncultured Saprospiraceae bacterium
ATCAATGATTTATGACAGGTTCTGCAATCGACCGAGCTGTGCCTGCCTTTTAATTTAAATTGAGTGCTGTCGTGTGACCATTTAATTGAATCACGATGAATAGACCATCCTTCAGATGTATGGCATGCCACACAATCTAAGGTAAGTTTATTACCATGAGGCGATTGTGCAACCAGGGAATTGCAAAATAATAAAAATAATATGTAGCATAACGGTCTATGCACAATCGGACTCGGGAATACTTTAGTCTGCAAGATATATGACAAATAATTTTGCAATTGTGATTTAGGTCACACAACTAAAAGATTTTTATAAGCGTATGGTAAAACTATTTTTAGCCAAAATACAAAACCTAAAAATATTGTATGGCGCCCTCATTTTAACTAAATTATTTTTTGTGGCAATCAACACATTTAAAACTCGCCAGTTTATATTGAACTGCATTTTTCCCATCTTTGAAAGAAAGCTTATGACATTTGTCGCAGGCTACATCTTTGTGCTTCCCATCTAATTTAAAAGCGGCCAGATTGTGATTAAATAAAGAGGGTTTCCAGTGTGTGGTTTGATGACAGCGTGTGCATTCGGTCTCTGTAGCAGCTATCGGTTTAAACTGACCCAGGTGAATGTCTTCATGACATGAATTACAACTAGAGCTGGTTAATTTGAATCCAATGTGTAATTTTTGATCGCCCTTTTCCTTTTTATGACAAGTTGTACAATCGAGGGCAATATGTCGACCCGTCAATTCATAGCCTGTACTTATATGTTCAAATTTTATTATTGACCAAGATTCATTTTGATGACAGGAGATACAGGATTGTTGAGGATAATATTTTTGATCCAGATCGACTGCATGGACATCGGTATGACAATCCACGCACCTCTCCCCGATTTTTCTAAACCTCCAAACCGAGTCCCTTTTATGACATTGATCACAGGCAATTGCCAAATGAGCTCCTTTCAAAGGAAAAGATGATTGGCTGTGCCGGTCGATGCCATACAGTACCTCGTTAAATGTGGAGACCGTATGACAAGAACTGCAATCCGGTGAAGAATTGAATTGTTTAAATTCTCCATGATGGTAATCCGAATGGCAATCTGCACAAGCATCGTGTCGGAGAGGATCTGTCATTTTTCCTTTATGACATTGATTGCATGCCACCGAAGCATGTTTACCTTCCAGTTTAAAATGCGTCAGATCGTGATTAAAGTCGGAGCTAACCTGTTTTATTTTAAATGAATTTTCATTATGACATTTAATACAATCATCTCCAAACTTAGATTCGTGCACATCTTTATGGCAGGCAGTACAATGATTGACAGGCTTATGATTAAAATCAAGAAATGCTGTTTTGATAGAAGTCCACGAAGCCAGGTGACAAGCATTACAATTGATTATTTTATGTTTGCCTTTTAATATGAAGCCGGTTTGACTATGATTAAATTGATTCAGTCTGTTGATCTGTGCAAAAGAAGCTTCATTATGACATATATTGCACGACGATCCAAACTTATGACCGTGTACATTTTCATGACAAGACGAACATTGTTGATGGGCAATTCCTTCAAAAATGATTGATTTTGGGTTGGATTGGTTTAGTTTATGACATGATTCGCATCTCACTGTTTGATGTTTCCCTAGTAAAGGATAGTGGGTCTTATTATGATCAAATTTATCTGCAGGTTTAAATGATTGGGTGTTATGGCAAAGTGCACAATTCTGATCCATAGTGTTCCTATGTACATCTACGTGACAGGTCACGCATTGATCGTTGACACCTAAATAGGAATTGGATTTTTTAAATTTTTCTTGTGTAATGAATTTAGCCTGATGACAATCATTGCAGGAAATGGTACTGTGTTTCCCGGTCAAACGATATCCAGTAAGGGTGTGATCAAATTTACTTTTATCAAAATGTACAAGCTCGAAAGTGACTCCATGGTGATCATTATGACATTGGACACAGGTTTTCTGTTTTACCTCAGAAGCAGCGTGATAACCTTTGTGTGCATCCATTCTGGATTGGATCTCCAGATGACAAGCGAGGCATTTTTCGTTGGTCACCTTTTTTCCGATATCATGACATTTAGTACAGTTGGCGATACCTTCCAATGAGGTATGTGCCTTAGCTAATGGACCCGGAGAGATCTGTGCGTGAACGCTCAGATGATAAAATGAGCCGATCAAAAAGAATATGACCCGAATCCTGATCATTTCTTTTTATGTGATAACAGTGTATGACCAAATCGTTTGGTGATGACGATACCTGCCTTTTCTAAAAACTGTGTGGGCAGTTCACCACCTGCTAAAATATAAACCAGGTCATTGGGTACACGTGATATTTCTTGTGTCATCGAATTTTTGATTTCTATATCCTCTTCATGAATCTGGGTTACCTCTGTATTAAATCTGACCTCTACCATTCCTTTTAATGCAGCATCCTTGATTCTTTCTAAATTTTTAGGTTTAATTCGATTGAAAGAGTCTCCACGATAAGATAAGATGACCCTATTTTGCGGGGCCAGCAGCAGAGCAGATTCGATGGCACTATCACCACCTCCGACAACTGTTATATTTTTATCATGGATGTGCTCCGGTTCTAAAAGCCGGTAGGCGACTTTCTCTGATTGTTCTCCGGGTATGTTTAATTTTCGCGGAGTGCCTCTTCGACCGATGGCAAGCAGCACCTGGTTAGCCGTAAATTCCTTGCCCGTATTGGTTTTTATTAAAAAGTATCCAGGATGGTTGTCGATGGATTCGACTTTAGTATTTTCGACAACCTGAATATTATTTTCTGACAGGACTTTTTTCCACAGCGATAATAATTCCGATTTGCTGGTTTCAAAAAGTTTTACCTTACCAAAGAGTGGTAAATTCATCGGTGCCGTCATGACGATTTTGGATCTTGGAAAAGAAAACACGGTACCGCCCAGTGTATCCTGTTCTAAAGTGAGGAAACTCATCTTATTTTTTTTAGCAGTGAGGGAAGCGGATATACCTGCTGGACCTGCACCGATGATGATCAAATCATAATCACCTTTTGTTTTTTCTTTGTTGATTTTACTCAAAATATTTTCTACGGCCTGCCTGCCTTGCTCCACACTGTTTTTAATCAAACCCATACCGCCCATTTCACCTGCTATATAAATACCCGATACATTGCTCTCAAAATTCTGGTCCACGTGGGGCAAATCAACACCCCGCTTTTCAGTACCAATGGCCAATGTGATGGCTTGCACGGGGCATGCGTGGAAGCAAGCACCATGTCCGACACATCGCGATGCATTGATAATGGTGGCGATGCCATTGGCAATGCCGATGATATCGGTCTCCGGGCAAGCTTTGATGCATGCACCGCTTTGAATACAATGATCGGGATCGATCACGGGATGTAAGGACACCGGCTCATGTACACCTTGCTCAATGGCCTGAGTGATTTTTCGTTCTACGATCCTGCTATTAACTCTTAATTTTCTTAAATAAAGATATAAAATGAGACCACATACTGAAAAAACAATTCCATATACAACCACTTGTTCAATCCACATATTATTCAATAACTAAAAAATCCATCGATAACCAAAAGTAATTGTAATCACGATGTGCACCACCATGATGATCATCATGATGAGGGCAAATGGTAAATGGATGATGTGCCAGGATCTAAACCAGGATTGCATGGTAACCAGTCTTTTCAATTTCCGTTTGAGTGATAATTCCATTTTCACCAAATTCAGAACATCCTCTTTCCCTGTCATGATATTCCGTGATTTTAATAAGTCTTTAACTTGCCTGGATTTATTCCAATCATGAAAGTATTCACTCAATAAATTGGTTTTTTGAACTGTATTGGTATTTAAAATAATTTCAATTTGATCACTCATTCCGGAAGGCAAATGATGGAGTTGAGAAGCTATCTCAGCTTTCAGGGTCACGACTTCACCTAATGACAACTCCCTGCCTTGGATAGATCTTGGTATTTGATTATAAATGAATCGTCCCACTACACCACTCAGGACCACTGCCACCATGGACCAAAAACTAATGGCTACGATACCACCAAATTTGAAAGCAGTGTGAAAGAGTATTAAAATAGGACCTAGCGAACAGAGAAAAATATGGAACTCGAGCCAATATTTTAATTTACCTACTCTGATCAGTCTTCTACTTCTTTTTCTGACCATATAGGAAGTGACTCCTACAATCATCATGATCGAACCCACTATACCAAATCCATGCCCCGCAACACCACTTGGTTTTAATTCCTGGTCCTGTTCATCAAAAAATCGTTGCTCGATTGGCAATGAATAATAATGCATTCCATATCCTGCAAGAAAAAGCAATGTAATCACAGTTATGAATACATAACTAAGCGTTATCATACGTCGCATCATATCACACTATGATTTCGATTTGATTTCGTTTCAATTTAAGCTTACCCTGGAGCTCCATTTTTTTCAGCAATCTGGATATGACTTCCCTGGACGAACCCAGTTCATTTGCAATCTGTTGATGCGAAAGTTGTATTATTGATTTTCTATGATTTGTTCTCTCTTTATCCAGATAATTCTCCAAACGTTGATCCATCGAAGAAAATAAATTATACTGTAAATGATGCATCAAGTTACTTATTTGTTTATGATAAGCGGATGATACAAATCGCCCCCAGGATTTATGGATCGTCACTTGGTGTTGTATATAGGCGATCGGCACCAGGATTCCCTCTGAATCTTCAAGGGCTCTGGCATAAATGGATTGTATGAGTTCCAAATCTGGACATATCATGGACAAGGCACATAATTGGCCTGGTTCTAGATGATTTAAGAAATAATCCGTTTTTTGATTGTTCTGAAAATAGAGTTTAAGCTTTCCTGACAATAATATAAAGGCATGATTGGAATCATGGATAAAGTACGAAATCAAATCTCCAGTTTGGAAGTATAATTTGCGTGAAACTTTCAATGTCTGCCTTGTTAATTCGCTTCCGATAGCCGGTATCGTATATCCTGAAGTCTTTGTTTCGAGATTCGATTTCATTATTTGCCTGCCCCTTAGGTCTAAAATTTAAATCACTAAGTTTAATTCTATCTAAGTACCTATAAGATATCTAACGCAGGCAAACATAAAATATTTTACATTTTTAACATTTCTTTAATAGACTTTTTTTGTTAAGAAAAATTCAATGACATATGATTGATAATCAATGCGTTGACAAAACATTTACCTTCTTTATATCAATCAGGTGCAATTCAATGTGGCGGTCATGTGCTTTTTGTTCGAATTCACTGATGATTTCAAGGATATCGAAATCAATAAAATTGCATTCGCTGCCATCGATGGTCAGCACACTGTATTCAGGCACCTGGTCCAATGACTTTCTTAGATTGACTTTATTCAGGAATGTTACATTGGTATTGAGTTTGATGTATTCAGTTTCAATTCCATTCCTCATTTTCTTTGAAATTTTATATTCAACTTTAAAATTATTACTAACAATGAAGTAGATCGAAATCAATAATCCAATACTTACGCCGATCAAAAGATCTGTCGACAGGATGACAATGATCGTAAGAATAAACGGTAAAAATTGCTTCCATCCTAACGTCCACATATTGAGATATAGTCTTGGTTTGGACAAATTAAAACCGGTAATAATCAATATAGCGGAAAGTGAGGCAAACGGAATCTTATTCAGCAGGCTTGGGAATACTAAGACTGCCAGTAAAAGAAATAAGCCATGGGTAAAAGCTGAAAGTTTGGTTCGGGCACCCGCATCTACATTGGCCGCTCCCCTCACGACCACCGCGGTCAATGGTAATGCACCCAGCATACCACATGTCAAATTACCAACGCCCTGGGCAATAAGCTCTCTATTGACAGGAGTTATCCGATTGCGTTTATCAAGCTTGTCGATTGCTTCTACACATAATAATGTCTCAAGACTTGCCAATAATCCAAGAACAATACCATCTTCCCATATTTGACGATGGGCCAATAGTTGTCTTATATCCGGGAGGGCAATATTTGTAAATAGATTATTTGGAATGTTTACCAATTGAGTCATTTTAAGGGTTATGCCAATACTGCTAAATGAAAATAAAAAGTTTAGGATCACACCCAGCACAACCACGATCAAAGGTGCGGGAATTATTTTCCATTTTTTATAAGCCGGTAATTGCAAAAGAGATAAAATCACGAGCGAGGATAAAGAAATAATAATGGGTCCCCTGGTAATATGATGATTAAAATCTTTGATATTGCCCAAAAAATGCCGTGGTGAGAATAAATTCAGAAAACCGCTGGTCCAAAAATCAGGTTGGTCATATCCAAGCGAAATGGGTATCTGCTTTGATATCAGAATAATACCAATGGCTGCTAACATACCTTTGATGACGGAAGATGGAAAGTAATTGGCAATAGCTCCCAGCTTCAAAAGACCGAGAGATAATTGGAACAATCCTGCAACCGTCACTGCAAGCAGAAATACTTTAAAATCTCCCAAGGATATAATGGAAGCCGATACCAATGCAGTCAATCCCGCTGCTGGACCGGATACTGCAAGTTGCGATCCACTGACTAAGGATACTAGTATTCCTCCAATTATTCCTGACAATAAACCGGAGTACAAAGGTGCCCCGGATGCAAGCGCGATCCCTAAACAAAGTGGTAAGGCAACGAGGAATACCGATAATCCTGCAGGTAAATCATGTCTTAGCCAAATAATGCGATAATATTTTAGTGTCCTGCGCATTACTTTGTCATAAGATAAACTTTAAAAAAATAATATCGCAAGGTATCTATTGTTTGTGAAGTATTTTAATTATTCAGGATTTGAAAAGATGAAACCAAGACAAACCTTTATTCAATTGAAAGGAAAAATTACCATCTGAAGATACTGTTCCTGTTCTACTCTTTTATACATCATGTATTGAAATTCGATTTAAATAAAGAGCTTATTCAATTCGAATCATCTTCTTATTTGCGGCAAAAGTTGCTGATTCAAATGTATAGAACAATAATCCCACTTCCTTTATTTCATTGCGGTTAAGCCAAACTTCATTATATCCTTTACTCCAGTCCCGTGAAATATGGTATACCACCCTACCGCTCACATCAGTAATCTTCAATGTACCTCTCGTATCATTCGCCAGGTTGATACCGATCACTGTTCGTTGATCGAATG
>CALMKY010000153.1 GCA_937867195.1 uncultured Saprospiraceae bacterium
GATGGTAATTTGATTTTTTATGCTTATGGAGGTATCGGTTTTGACCATTCGATTCATCGTTGGAGTCTTTGCTTCTTGTGAATAGGACAAAATCGAATTACTCAGCAGAATGATAATTCCTAAAAAAATGGTTTTCATCTATATTTATTTTTAAAAGAGTAAATATAGAATAATCCGGATAGAAATAATAAAACCCCTCGCCAACATTCGGCGCGGGGTTTATTAAACTAAAATACCCTACTTGACTTATCTTTCGTAATGAATCTATTTGACTTCGATCATTTTGTTTGCTGATGCTTTCATAGCTTCTTCTTTTTTAGGGAGCATCAGAGTCAAAATGCCATTATCGTACTTGGCATCTATTTTATCTCTCAACACATCTTCAGGAAGTGTAAAACTTCTGCTAAAAGAAGAATAGCTGTATTCTTTTCGTGAATACTTGGCTTCTTTCTGTTCTTTGGTATCTTCCTTTTCACTGGATATGGTGAGTGTATTGCCTTCCAGATCGATTTTAAAATCATTTTTCTTCATCCCTGGTGCGGCTAAGGTTAGTTCATAATTAGCGGCATGTTCTGCTACGTTGACGGATGGCATGGTGAGTGTTTTGGTCCAATTTTCTCTCATTGGCCACCAATCATTCCAAGGTCTGAAGAAATCTTCTATAAGTGTAGGCAGGGTTTCATAGCTTTTGGTTAATGCTTTGCTTGACATGATTTCATCCTTTTTTTTAAAGATGATTTAATTCCTTTTGTCTTTCAAATTTATAATTGGAAACAATAAAAAGCGATGAGATCGGTTATCCGGCATGCTGACTGTCATCAGAAAAATTCTTTATCGTACATGGTTTCAGTAATAAAGGTTCCTATTTTTTTAGGTAAAACATTGACAATGTCTTTCATTTCACCTTCACTGATGTATTCATTTAAAATTCTGAAAACTCCTTGCACGAGCCATTTGGTACGTGCATCGTTGCCCAAATCATGACCCGCGGCATTGGGGTCGGCGCTGCGGATATCATCAAGAAAATCTTCCAGGCTTCGTGAATGCACAAAGCTTTTACCTGGATTATAACCGTCTATATAGACTCCCTTTATAATCATAGTCAGCTGTGAAAGAAAGTCAAAATTTTCTTCCAAGGTCAGTCGTTCGCGGAGGGCATGCAACACAGCTCTTAGTATTCTGGCTGCCTGATCTCTTGGAACAGTAAGTTCAATGGAAAGCTTATGGATCATTTCATTTCCCTTGGCAGCGTAATTTTCGAAATTCATTGACATAACGAATGTTTTTTGTTTACATTCAATATTGTTCGGAATTTCACACACTTGAAATGATTTGATACAATGGAATCGCTGATGCATATCAACGATCAGGAGCGAGCTTTTCATTAAAATTGAATAATTCTTATTTTTATTATTGCATTGGATACTCTTACACATATCGTCATAGGTGCCTGTACGGCGGAAGGCTTTGCGGGTAAAAAGATTGGACACAAAGCCATGATTCCGGGTGTCGTTGCTTCTTGCTTACCTGACCTGGATGTCCTGGGTTCCTTCTTTACTGATCCAGCTTCCAATTTGTACACGCACCGGGGACTTACCCATTCTTTTTTTGCTATTACGTTCTTTGCATTTGCAGGGGCTTATCTCACTTATAAATGGATTCAATCGGATATCAAACTAAAGAAATGGTGGTGGATGTGGATTTTACTGCTTTTGTCTCATATTTTATTGGACAGCCTGAACAATTATGGAATAGGCTGGTGGGAGCCTTTTAGTCATCAAAGAATTTCATTTGATATCCTATATGTAGCGGATCCTCTTTTTAGTTTTTGGCCGGCAATAGTGATCATGGTTATTATACTTTATCCTGCCGGTCGAAATTTTAAGTATTCTCTGTGGATCGTCGGTATGTCAGCCAGTTTTATCTACTTAAGTCACTGTTTTATAAACAAAAAAATCATTGATCATAAAGTAGAAGCCGTATTAAAACAAAATGGAATTAACCATGACTCTTACCTCACGACTCCGGCGCCGTTTCAAAATTGGCTCTGGTTTGTCGTGGTGAAAGTAAAAGATGTTTATTATACCGGATTTGCTTCTGTGTTTGAAGGAAATGAAAAATTGACTTTTGAAAAATTTGATCAAAACGACTCTTTGGTGTTGGTGTCTGTTCTTGCGGCATTGATTCAGCAAAGGTTGCTAACTCATGAAATTTCTGCAAAAGTCTCAATTCCTTTGACGAAAGGGGGGTGGTCGCGATTTGATACGTGGCCTCAGAGATATAGGCCTTTTCTCCCGCGTGAACTTGCAATGGCTTTGCGGGCTTATACGGTTTGCCCTTGTTTTGCCGTTTACGAATAAAAATATCGTTCGGATTTGCTTGAACAAGGCCTTCTAACACGTGTATCGCCGTGCCGTGAACATCTGTAAAGACGCTGAAACTTGTACCAATAACTGTTATTATTGCCGAGGGAGTTGCGATGTTAACTTGGGCTCTGCCTTTTGCTACCTTACAAAAAATCGTGCCAATCTGATTTTCCCAATAAATCTTTGAATGTCCATCTAGATTGTACGATTTTTCAATTCGTAGTTTAGAGCCTTGTCCGATGATTGTCGTGACGGCACGGTCCTGGCCCAACAGCGCAAGGGAAAGATTTCCGGTAGAAATCGTGCTACCTGGAACCAAGTTAGTCCCAATTTGCAATAACCTTTCATTAACCATCACGTTACCTTTGAGATATGTAACACTTGTTTCCGTCACATGAGACGTCTTGCGAGTGAAAACAACACCGATTCCAATTA
>CALMKY010000154.1 GCA_937867195.1 uncultured Saprospiraceae bacterium
CTTCTTGGACGATCAGCGATTAATCCACGGCCTCTACCTCCTTCAGCAATCCATTGAGATCGAGTCGCCTTGTGAACATCGAGATGTCGCCCTGGGGCGTTTGAGGCCACTCTTCCTTTGGACGATCCCAATATAGCTCGACTCCGTTTTCGTCCACCAGGGTCAGGGTATGGTCCCCCGTTTCGGCATGTACAGACAATTCATGAAATGTCTTAGTATTGCCAAGGTATTTTTCATCGAGGTGCCAGTATACAACCGTCTCCGGATGGCGATGAGCAAGTTTAAAAACAACTTCACCGGGTTTACCATTCTGTTCTTTAGGTATATAAATCGTACTATTGGGTTCAGGAAGAATTATGTTCATCATATGAGATTCCATGACTTCCGGACAGGATGGATCCAGCGGGGGCATGAGTTCATAATCAGCATGCAGTGATGCATAATAATGTTCCTGCAAGGTTGGTAAATTAAATATGATTTTTTTTTGCGAAAAAGAAAAATCTGAACAGGATTGTGTCATTCTGTTCCCTGTCTTAGGATTGATCCAGATGGGTTTATGATCGTTGCAGGGTAAGCTTTGGTTAAAAAATCTCGATATAGTGATCGTATCGATGTCAGGACAATTCTCTGAAGCTTTCATCCCACTGATTTTACAGGTAGACACGCTGATCAACTCATCTTGCGGTTTTGGGAATGAATTATTTTCGTGATGTGGTAGCCTCGAGAATACATCAAATAAAATGGGAGCTGCAACTTTGACTCCCAGGAGACCATGCCTTCCTTCACCATTGCTATTGCCTGCCCAAATACCGATCGTATAATGAGAATTGATGCCAATGGCCCAAGCATCTCTAAATCCAAAACTGGTTCCGGTTTTCCAAGATATATCCTGGTTAGAATTAAATGACTCCCATTTACCTTCTTCATCGGGTCTTTGTAATTTTTTAAGCACATTCAATGTGTTGTATATGGATGCGGCACTTAGTATAAAAGGCTCTCTCGCAACTTGTGGATTGGAATCTGATTTTTTATTTTTCAATAAGATCAGGGAATGAAGATCCTGTGCAGTATACCTGTGATCATATTCTTGGTAATTTAAAAGGGTACGACCCAGGGTGGAATAACTTCCAACCAAATCCCAAAGGGTTGTTTCAGCGCCCCCCAGGATAAGAGATAGACCATAATGCGATGGACCTTTATTTATTGTTTTAAATCCTAATTTTTGTAAATCATAATAAAATTGTTCTAATCCATATTGTCTTAGCAAAATAACAAAAGGAATATTCAGTGATTGGATCAGTGCTTTATCGGCCGGGGTAGCTCCGGAATATTCCAGACTGAAATTTTTAGGTTGAAAACCTTCAATGACAGTGGGTATATCGGGCAGCAAGGTGTGGGGTAAAATATATCCGCGATAGTTTGCAGCCGAATACAGGATTGGCTTAAGGATGCTGCCGGTACTGCGGGGAGCTTGCACATGATCGACATGAAGACTTTGGATTGTATGAGGTGGATTTCCGCAATAAGCGATCACCTTACCGGATCGGGTTTCGGCTACCAAGATGGCAAGATTAAAAATTTGATTTTGAGATAAATCTTTGTATCGATAATCCGCTAAATCATTGATCATTGTCTGAATTGGATATTCAATGGTTGATTCTGAAGAACCTCCCAAGGGATTAAATTTTGTAATGAAATCAAGAGCATGTGGAGCTAC
The DNA here is from genome assembly GCA_937867195.1 of uncultured Saprospiraceae bacterium. GTDB lineage: Bacteria > Bacteroidota > Bacteroidia > Chitinophagales > Saprospiraceae > JADJLQ01. The sequence goes on from CALMKY010000154.1 coordinate 1,718, forward strand.
ATTCGGTAACGGCAAAGGCTGGACAGGCAGAGGTTCGAGTTTGGATAACTGTAATGTAGTTTGATCCAGATCACCATGCTGATACAATTTATCCAATAATGCATTTCGCTTTGCCATCAGGATGTTGCGGTTTTTACCGGGATGTATGATTGCCGGGCTATTGGGTAAGACTGCCAGACAAGCTGCTTCTGCCCAAGATAATTTATACGATGGCTTATCAAAATATCTCCAGCTTGCAGCTTCGATGCCAATAATATTGGTACCAAACGGAGCCCTGGAAACGTAATCGTTGATTATATGCCGTTTACTCCACTTGAGTTCCAGTCCAACGGCCCAGAATATTTCTATGAGCTTATTCCAAACCGATCGCTTGCTGTGATTGGATCGAAGTCTGATATCCTGCATCGTAATCGTGCTTCCTCCACTGACCACATGTCCAGCCGTAATGTTCTCCCGGATGGCTCTAAACATACTGACCGGATTGATTCCCGGATGGAACTGGAAGTACTGATCTTCAAATAATAATAATGCTTTTTTAAATTTTATTGGAATTGAATCAGCAGACTGAAATCTCCATTGTTGATCAGCAGCCAGTTTTGCATTGAGGAGTAGTCCTTCTGTTGAAAGCAAGACATGACTCAGGGGTTGAGGAGGAGAAGGGATGGTGATGATGGAAATTGAAAAAAACAAGATTAAACCTGCGGCCAACGAAAGGATCAATTTTTTTTGAATGGCAATTTTCATAGACTTCATGACTTAATCAAAAGCTAAAGTAGCCACATTCAGAACATAGGGCAAAAGCTAAATTCTGTTTGAAATAATTTGTATTCAAATAAATCCTATTTTAGTGTACTATTGTACTTATGTATTCTTTGGAACAGCCCGGCGTACGGGAAATATCAAAACTGGAATTATTGGCAAATCAGGTCGTCGAAGGATTCATCGTCGGTTTACATCAGTCACCGTTTCATGGTTTTTCAGTCGAATTTGCGGAGCACCGGATTTACAATCAGGGTGAAAGCACTCGCAACATCGATTGGAAAGTTTATGCCCGCACGGACCGTATGTATTCCAAGAGATTTGAAGAGGAGACCAACCTAAGATGTCAGATCGTCATCGATGCCTCGTCTTCCATGCAGTTTCCAATCAGCACTTTACAAAATGCCGATGATTCTAAAAACAAATTTGTATTCTCAGCATTGGGTGCCGCCTCAATGATGAATTTATTAAAAAGACAGCGCGATGCTTTCGGTCTCAGTTTATTCGATGATACATTAAGAGTCCATACAGAGAGTAAATCGAGTACTCCACATTACCGGCTCTTGATAAATCATTTGGATACGATCCTGCAACAACCCGGAGAGCTCAGACCCACCCATGCAGCTCCTATTTTGCATGAAATAGCAGAAAGGCTGCACAAGCGATCCTTAGTGATTATTTTCTCCGATATGATTGATGATCCCGGTAAACAAGATGAAATATTTGCCGCCTTGCAGCATTTAAAGCACAATAAGCATGAAGTCATCCTTTTTCATACCATTGATCATTCCAAAGAATTTGATTTTGAATATGAAAACCGTCCACATCTGTTTATAGATCTTGAGACCGGTGAAAAATTGAGGCTCATGCCCCGCGAAATTGAAAAAGAATATCGCCATCAAATGAGTAAACTAAGAGAAAATATCAAAATGCATTGCCTCCAGCTAAAAATTGATCTGATAGAAGCCGATATTGCCAAAGGTTACAAACCAGTCTTACAAGCCTATTTGGCTAAAAGAAATAGAATGGGTATTTAAAAAGATCCGGACCATGGACAGAGTAAGAATTGATAAATGGCTTTGGAGTATCCGCATTTTTAAATCACGGACGATCGCTACGGATGCCTGTAAAGATGGTAAAGTAAAATTAGGTGATACCATCCTTAAACCATCCCATGAAATTAAAATCGGCGACGAATTATTTGTTATAAAGGATGGATTTAGATTGCATCTTAAAGTCACAGGCCTGCTGGAGAAAAGAGTCAGCGCATCTCTTTCCAAAAACTATTATGCAAACCTTACATCCGAAGAGGAACTCAATAAATATAAATCCTGGTTTGTCGGGAAAGCCGCAGCAGAAGTCCGTGACAAGGGTATGGGTCGCCCAACAAAAAAGGAAAGACGGGATATTGATGAGTATAAAGACGGTAGTGAGTCCATCAATACGGTAGGTGAATTTTGGTTAGAAGAAGATTAATGCAATAAGCAGATATAACTCGTGCCACTTAAAAAAATAGTATTGCGTTGCATCCTGTTCGATTTAAAGTTCGATCTGGTAATATTCAAATTTTAACCTGGACGAGATGCTATTGACCGATATTAAAATTACTGTAAATGATTTTCTCATTTAATAAGCTCCGGTAAATGGATGGCCATTTACAAGCATTTTTCTTTGTTGACGGCGACGGGTCCGTAGGATTGATGGTCAATAAAATTTTAAGTAAGTGCCCTGTCCAGGTGAGTATATCCTCCGTCTACAAATACATATTGACCGGTAATATGGGAAGCTCGTGAGGATAACAAAAACACTGCCATATCCGCAATTTCCTGGGGCTCCGTAAATCTTCTTTCGAAAGGAATTTTAGAGGCAATTAAATTCTTTTTGGCTTGTGGATCTGGAAATGTGCCTACCCACCATTCATAGAGTGGGGTCCATACTTCGGCAGGTACCATTGCATTGACACGGATGGAGTAGGGAAGTAGTTCAGCTGCCCAGTCGCGCGTGAGTCCAAGGACACCTGCTTTGGCGCATACATAACCAGAAGTACCCCCTTGACCTGTAATCGCCGTCTTGCTGCTGGTGTTTAAGATTACCCCTTTTGATTTTTTCAACATGGGGAGACAGAGGTGCGCCATATTATAATAGTGTAATAAATTTTTCTGAAGGCTAGATTCAAATGCTTCCGGATTTCCCTTTTCAAGACCTACGTTATCATTGATGCCAGCATTATTTAATAATCCATCCAGGCGGTTATACTTTGTAGAAACCAAATTGACTGCATCCATGCACTGATCATACTCTGTCAGATCGGTGCGGATAAAAATGGATTGGCCTCCCATCTCCTTTATTTCATTTGTAATCTTATGACCCGCCAGGTCATCTTTGTCCATAATGACCGGTATGGCCCCTTCCGACACCAGCGTATGCGCGATAGCCCGACCAATGCCTTTAGCCCCGCCGGTAATGATAAATACTTTGTCTTTTAATCCAAGATCCATGATAGTTTCAATCTAAATGATAAAATGTAATTGCATTCTTATACAATACTTTGTGCTTTTCATCTTCCGACCAATCGGATGTATACGTTAATAGGATATCCAGGACATTTTTATAGCTGCCGGCCAACAGGCACACAGGCCAATCTGAACCATACATTATCCGGTCAGGACCAAACACTTCCGTAACCGTATCCATCACCGGAATAAAATCTTTGTATCTCCATTCATGCCAATCTGCTTCTGTCACCATACCCGATACTTTACAGAATACATTGGGCAATGGTTGAAAATTAGACATCATATCTTTCCATGTGTCCAGGTCTTTTTGCCTGATATGAGGCTTTGCACAATGGTCGATGACAAATTGCTGATCAGGAAATTTCTTTGCCAAATGATACGCGGAGAATAAATGCTTGGGATAAATCAGCACATCATAGGTGAGATTTCTTTTTGAAAGCTTGGAAAGTCCACGGAGGAAATCTTCCCCCTCCATAAATTCATTGGGCTCAGATTGCAATACATGACGAAATCCTTTTAGTTTAGGGTATTGGGAATAATGCTCTAAAAGTTCATCAATGTTCTCTGCACATAAATCGATCCACCCGACGACACCTTTAATGAAACTATGATGGTCTGCAAATGAAAGCAACCGTCTGGTCTCTGTTTCGGTAGAAGATGCCTGTACCGATACACACCCTTCGATCTGATTGGCCTCGTAGATTGATTTCAGATGATTGGGTAAGTAATCCTCTTTGAGTACTTCCATCTTATCATCGATCCAGTCATATTCTTCAGGAGTATAATGCCAAAAATGTTGGTGAGTATCTATAATTTGCATTGGACGGCTAATGTAAGAAGGATTGTTTCAATTTAATCGAATTATTTTTAACTCCTGAATCTCTTTGGTTTTTCGATCAGTAATTAAATTGCATCTTTTGTTTTTATCTGATTGAATGGCAAATGGAAGCGTCGGTATTGGTGCCATGGAATGTGTAGTAATCGACAAAACCATGATTTTAAGGTGTAAAATAAATATTACCCTGTCATTTTTCTTAATATCCCGTTAAACAGTTCAAAACTACCCATTTAGGAATGCATTTTAACTTAAAAAATGCCGACTTTTACACGTGTAAAATTCAAATAAGCCTTAGCTACAATTCAGAAAATTATGAATAGTTATATAGACTTACAAAGCATCACCGCGCGCATTCAGTCGGAGTCGGTATTTGTTGATAAGATCAAAGAGCAGATCAGTCATACCATTATTGGCCAGGAGGTCATGGTCGAGCGATTGCTGATTGGAATGCTTTGTAAAGGACATATTTTATTGGAAGGCCTTCCCGGATTGGCTAAGACCCTCGCGATTAAAAGCCTGGCGAGTGCGGTGGATGGATCTTTCCAGCGAATACAATTCACACCTGATTTATTACCTGCGGATATCATCGGAACCCTGATATATAACCAGGGCTCGAATGATTTTCAGGTGCGCAAAGGACCCATTTTTGCAAATTTCATACTGGCAGATGAGATCAATCGTGCCCCCGCCAAAGTACAATCGGCGCTTCTCGAAGCCATGCAGGAAAAGCAGGTGACCATCGGTAAAGACACTTACAAACTTGAAGAACCCTTTCTGGTATTGGCCACTCAAAACCCGATCGAACAAGAAGGTACCTATCCATTGCCCGAAGCCCAGGTGGATCGATTCATGCTCAAAGTATTGATTGGTTATCCTACCAAGGAGGAAGAAAGACAAATCATCCGGCTCAATCTCGGTGAAGAATCCATACGCAGAATCAATGCCGTCGTAAAACCATCGGATATACTCAATGCCCGTGACGTCTTGACATCGATTTACATGGATGAAAAGATCGAGCGATACATCATCGACATTGTGTTCGCTACTCGAAATCCCGGTGATTATAAACTGGATAGCATTAAAAACTTTATCCAATACGGGGCATCCCCCCGGGCAAGTATCAATCTCGCACTGGCGGCAAAGGCTGTTGCATTTTTAAACAAGCGTGGATTTGTAATACCGGACGATGTGCGTTACATTGCCAAAGATGTACTGCGTCATCGCATCGGACTGACGTATGAAGCCGAAGCCGAAAATAAAAACACCGATCATATTATTTCTGAAATTTTATCCAAAGTAGAAGTACCATAATGCGCCTGTTATTGCTTTATTATTTTTTATGGCCCTGGCATCCGTCTGCCCAGAACGATGATCAGGTATCCAAGACTCTTTTTATTAATCAGTCCTTGACCTGGCAAAAATCTTACAATGGTTTATGGGACGATGCTTTGCCTGTCCACATAGATCTTGCTGCGGATGGAGAGAAATGCAAAGGCTATTTGTATTTCGGAGATATGAAAAACAAATATGTGCTCACCGGCATTATGAATAATGCTGAAATTAAACTTGAGGAACAAGATCTGAATGCAAACATCACGGGCCGACTGGTCCTCCGGATCAATGATAAAAATGCACAAGGTACCTGGTACAATGCCAATAAATCTTTTAATGCACATCTGGATCTCAAAGAATCCAAAGATCCTGTAACCGTAAACTACTGGATCAAATCATATGCTCCAAAAGATAAAGAGACTGAAAGCAGCATCTTGTTACAAAAAGACTTTGCAGACGAAATCAACACCAAATTTTACTATAAACCCATCAATAAGACTTTATCCGGTACCTCGATATTACGCGATGAAGAAAATTTTAACCATGAGTCCAATCTGGAAGATTACCTGCATCACCAGGCAGGCAGGCTTTCACTTTGGAAACAGACTGACAAAAAACTGGAGATCAATTATAAATTGGGTAATAGCGAATATTCTGAAAACATGGATCTGGTGGCTCAGGTGCCTATGGTGCACGAAACATTTGCCGACCATTGGATCGCGGTCGACATCAATTATCCTAAAATAGAAAAGCCTGAACTCAATGAGTTTTTTACATCTTTGATCGGATCTTTCCTGGAGGTAATTCAGAATAAAAAGAAAAATTTTATTGACGAGAAAGAAGATGGTCAAAACGATCGATTGATCTACCGGATGAGCATTTGGCCTCAGGTTGACATCCTCAACGCCAATTACCTTGCAGGCATGCTGAAGGTTAAAGATTCCTGGGACGAAAACCAGATTTCAATTCCTTTTTATTTTGATCTGAAAAAAGGAGAGGTCATTAACTCAGATGATTTGTGGTCCGACCCACGTGCACTGGCCGATGTGAAAAAACTGATTGTGCAACCACGACTGGATAAATTAAAATCAGGATCCTCCCTGGATTACAGGAACCTTT
>CALMKY010000155.1 GCA_937867195.1 uncultured Saprospiraceae bacterium
CTTCATTAATTTTCTGAAGATCTGTATTGGCTGCTTTCGTTGCACCGCCGTGATGAAAAGTATAATGCAGATGCACTGTCTCAGCATCCATATAGGGCTCAAGGAAATTCTCGGTATAGGGCAAAGCTTGCTGAGCAAACTTTCCATTTGCATCTACGAGTTTATCAATATTGTTATTTAATAAATTTTGCTCATGTGCATGAGTCGTTGCCATCGTAGACAATCCTGCCAATACGCTGGTTTGTAAAAATTCTTTCCTTTTCATCATGATTTAAAGATGTAAGATATTAAATCATTCTTTAATCAGGCTTAACAGCAATCTAAGTCGAAGCAGATAAACATTTTCTGGCCAGTACCATTCAGCATTTCATTTTAGTTTTAACTTAAAATCCTGATGTCCATAAAGCCTTGTAAAAAAAACCGGGGTAATAGGTTATGTTACCCATCACCCCAACGCAATACTATGAAAAGCTTACGCTAATTCCTGTTGAAATACACCCGGGTGCTTCCTCCCTTTAAGGTCGTAGTTGATTTCATCTCTTTCCGATCTCTCAGATAAGTTAAGTTTACTTTATCCCCAACTTTATATTTCGCTAATAGGGTCTGTAGGTGTTCAGAGTCTTCGATAAAAGTATCGTCGATATGGGTAAGTACATCTCCGATCTGTAAACCTCCGATTTCGGCCGGACCACCTTTGAGTACGCGAGAGATACGCATATCATGATCTACGGCAAGTCCCAGTACCGGTTTTTTGGATTGGGTAGAATCTACTTTTACATTAATTCCTTCCAGGTTGGCACCTGAAGCTTCCTTGACGGTAACAGTACCATCAGCATTTTTTTGAATGACGACGGTTCGATCGGTGTATTTTGAATCAGAGCCAAAATTGATACTGGATCTGTCCTGATCATCATTCATTTGTACATCATGGTCTTTGATAATGATTTTCTTTTTCACGCCATTACTATCGGTCGAAATCTGGATGGTCCGATCATCTTGATCTCCTATGTCTTTCGCCTTTTTAGCGGCATCACCTTCCAAAACTTTCTTCTCAATGACTTCATTTCCGTCTTTATCGATTTTCTTTTCTATGGTAATGACTTTTGAATCTTTGTTCTTATCCGTCTGTGCATGCAGATTGAACACTGTGCACACGGCAACTATAATTAATAATTTCTCTTTCATTTTAGAATTGACTTTTTATTATTCTTACAAAAGTAACCTAATATTGCATGCACGATATTAATTCCCTTCCAGCTCCAGGATCGTACCACCTTTTACATCCATGCCGGTACGATCTTTGATCATTTTCTTATATCGATTGAATACTTCATCTGATTGTTTCTTACCATTGACTCGCAATTCCCTGGCACTGATTTTAAAATTAAATTTTTCCCCTTTGGATATGATATGCTCTTCCGTAAGTTGGTCTTTGACCAGATCGTTCATATTGACCGGTTCCCTTGGCAAGCCCAGTTCCTCGCCAAATTCGTC
>CALMKY010000156.1 GCA_937867195.1 uncultured Saprospiraceae bacterium
TTTTAAACAGCTTGAATGGCAGGATTATCGGTCTTAAATTTTAATTCTTTTGAAATCATTTACAAAATATCCAGGTCTGGCACTTGCAGCTTTTGCGTCCCATTTTTTGTTTACGATGATTAGGTTTTTGGGTGCAAATAAGAAAATAGCCGGTTGTTCTTCATAGATAATTTTTTCAAGCTGCGTATACAAACCAGTTTGGATGGTTCCGGGGTCACTGTGCCGGATTAAATCGATCAGGCTGTCTGCGGTAGCATTGGTAAACCCACTATAATTTTGACCATTTTCTTTATATGCCTGGCTATGCCATACAGGATAGGGATCATCCGGCCCGGGATATTGACTATCGGATAAAGCCGCTATTTCAAAATCGTGATGTTGTATCTGATCCAATATAAATGGAAGCGGTTTTGGTAATAATTCCAGTCTGATACCTACTTTGCGAGCCTGTTCCTGAAGATGAATGGCAATCTGCTGACCTAGGCCTCCCGGGGTCACATATATTCTCAGGACTAAATCATTTTTCTTTCCGAAAATCATTTTGTCCAATACCCCATTATGATCCGAGTCTTTCCAGCCGGCCATTGCTAATAATTTATTGGCTTCGCTCGTATCGTAGGCTATCGGTACCAAATCATGATCGTAGTATGATTTGGATGGTTGAAACGGTACCGTAATTCGCTGAGCATATCCCTGGAACAAATTGTTTGCCAATTGGTCGAGATCTAATAAATGGGCCAGGGCTTGTCTGGTATGCTTGTCCGCAAGCAAAGGACTTTTGTTATTCAATGAAAAATATACATATCGGATGGAGGGTCCCGTGATGAACGAAAGTTTGTTTTGAAAGCTGGAATCCTTGCTCATGGATTTAAACATGGAAGGAGATATGTCGGTGGCTATTACATCCAAAAGCCCGTCTTTTAGTGCGGTCACCGCGTTGGCTTCTTCCGGTATGATGCGATAAACGATTTCATCCGGGTATTGTCTGAAGTTTATAATGGAGTCAGCATATTTATTGCCC
>CALMKY010000157.1 GCA_937867195.1 uncultured Saprospiraceae bacterium
CGGGGTTAATAGCCTGTCCTTCTCCCTTGCACTCCCTGCCCACTCCCCCCTTCGTGGGTGTGGGAGTGCTTCTTTTTGAATATAAATTATGAGACTAAGTAAGCCGCAATGGTTAAAAGCAAGACATAGCCTGGAGGATTATACACCCGAAAAGATGAAGATCGCCTATGGATTGGCGCAGGAAATTATTTTGGAAGATTCCACGTATGCCAATGCCTATTACATACTGGGTTATCACCACCTGATCAATGCAGTATGGTTCGGTTCAAAAGCACCCCTGGAGGATTTAAAAAAATCAAAAGAATTTTTTGACAAAGGATTACAATATGATCCTACCAATGGTCTTTGTCGTGCCGGATTGAGTAATTATTATTTGTTTTATGAATGGAATTTTGTGAAAGCTGAAGAGGAAATTCAAAAATCAATTCAGTATGGTGAGTTGCGGGGATATTTATCAGCAGTCATAATTAAATTTTATAATGGAGAATTTGATGAAGCCGAAAAAAGATTAAAAAAATTAAAAGAAGTAGATCCTGTCAGCATCTATCATGATTATATTTTAGGTCGCGTCTGGTTTTTCCAGGGAAAAACAGAACAAGCCAAGAAAATATTGCGGGAGGGAATCAGCTTATACAACCTTATTGATTATTACCATAGTCTGGGTAAAATATATCTCAATACCAATGACTATCAATTAGCAATATCTACCCTGGAGAAAGGCCTTGATAAAGCGGCTAATCGAATACACCCGGCCATCATGGCTGATTTGGCCATAGCATATTATAAATTAGGGAAACAGGAAAAATCCCTTGAAATTGAAAAAACTCTGGAATCCATTTACAAAAAAGGGGAAGGGGGAAGCCCTGCTTTTTTCCTTGCTCAAATAGCCAGTGGAAAAAATGATAAAGTCAAAGCCTTTGATTGGTTAGACAAAGCGTATCAACTCAGAGAGACCGAAATGGTATGGCTCAAAATTGAACCTCAGTTCCAATCGCTGAAATCAGATATTCGATATTCTGAATTATTAACGAAAGTAGGATTTCCTACTGTTTTAATTAATTAAGATATTATTTACCTGCAAGCACCTGTCTCAAAGGATCATTTTCAAACTGAAATTAAATAAGAAAATTTTTTAGCGAACATTAACTGGTACAATTTTTTTAAAAGATCTACCAGTTTTCCTTCTTTTTTTAAAATCAACATCCAGAACAAAAGATAGGTACAACTAAAACTGAATATACCCAATTGTGCCATCCAATCCAATACATAATAGATATCTTTCGTCATTCCTTTTACAAGACCTATCTTGGAAGTCTTGTAGGTCTGCCTAACATTATTCAAAGGGATACAGGCTATCGTAAGATTTCTGAGTAATATATATCGATCCATGCCGATCTCAATAGCATTTTTATAAAAGAGTTCTGTTGAAAAGAAAGTAAACCAATCTGACTTTATGATGACTCGTTCACCACCCACGACGTCAAAAAAATGAAAATATTCACGCAGCCCTATGGATATATTCCTTTTCTGATGCAAGACGGGATCCAATAAATCAAGGATATGCTCTGCTGTCAAGCCTGTTAAATCAGCATCTAAAAATAAAATGATATCCCCTTTTGCAGTCCAAAATCCTGCCTGCATGGCAGCGGCTTTTCCTTTATTTTTTTCGAATCGGATAAGTTTGACTTTAGGATCGTCCAAGGAGAATATCCCTCCGTCGGTGGACCCATCATCGACCAATATTATTTCAGTAAGGTCTATTCCTTTTAATGCATTTAATACGGAAGGAAGCCGTTGGTTTTCATTGTAGAATGGTATGATACAGGATACATTCATTGGTTGGCTAAATTTACTAAAGCAAACCAGAATTTTCGGTTTATTTGATTATATTACAATTTATTTTATACTACCTAAAACCAAAAGCATGAGCAATTCTGTACCGAATGAAATCAATGTAAATGCACATACGTATAATGGAGGACCCCGTACGGAAATCAATCATCTGAAATTAGAAGTGACTCAAGGGACATACCCTGATGATTTATATGGCGTTGCCTTTTTTGGAAGTATGTGTGGTTCGGTTAATTCCGGAGGTCTCCCATTTAAGAAAGAATTAGCCGATGGATCTCCCAATCATGAATTTGGTACTCCATTTATCAATGGTGATGGCATGGTGTTTTCTATCGACATGAATACTCCGGGCACCGTCCTGGTTAATAGCCGTCTGATGAAAACCCCCTGTTTTTATGCTGATGAGGCTACCAAAATCGATGGAGAAGCCGACAAAGAGAAATACAAATTTTTTGAATTTGAAAACATGGGTCTTGCAAGGATGTCCCTTTTACTTGGATCGCGCAATTATGTCAATACCACTGTTACACCCGTTGCATTCGATCATGATTCATCGCCGTGCATATTGGCTACGATAGACAATGGACGTCCTTATAAATTAAATCCTGCTACGCTGAAATTAGTAACTCCTTTGGGATATAATACGGAATGGACCAGCGCTTTGCCTCCCTTTTTAAAATTGCCATTCCCCATGTATGAAACGTCCGCACATCCTTCCTTTGATCCCTTGACCAAAGAACTTTTTTCAGTAAATTATACTCAATCCTCTAAGACAGAGAGTTCCAGGTCCTTTTTACACTGTTTTCTGCATCGTGACAGGCATACGCTGGAAACTCAACTTACAGACATTGCCACTCGCCACCAATCTCACGGCAATAACGACCTGGCACTGCAGGAACTTCATGAACTTGTTGAACATTTTATAAAGTCCAATATTAAACCTAATGGCTTTGTAGCTAAGGCAATTGACTTTTTAAGCGATCTGGTAACTTTGGGAAAACATGATGAACTGGAAACAGAAGATCAGGTCTTTTTAATTCGTTTCAACAATACGGGAGCTTTTAAAAAATGGAGATTGATTGATCAGGATGGTGATAACCTCAAAGTATCTCAATGCATGCATCAGACCGGAATTACCCGGAATTATATTTTATTGATGAATAGCTCATTTAAATTTGCTTTTGAGTTACTGATCAACAACCCTTTTCCACACATTAAGATCATAGATCGTTTTATAAGATGGATCACATCCAAAAGCTTATTGTCTACTACCGAAATGTGGATGGTACACCGCAACGACTTGAAGGAAGATGCAGAAACAGTGACGACCATCAAACTAAAAAACAATATTCCGTATGAATGTTTGCATTTTTCTGCAGAATATGAAGATCAAAATGACCGGGTGACCATTTTTACGGCCCATAATAATGCCGCATGTTTTGCTGAGTGGCTGAGACCTTATGACGTTAATTTTTTTACCAAAGAACCATACCCCGATACATTGGTAGGCGATTTTGCTACCGGTGAAATGTCCGTAGGTGCCTTGGGTAAATTTGTAATTCAAGCCAGGACCGGTGATACTGTGCAGGAAAACTTCATAAGAGAAATCGGTGATCAATTACCACCCGTACAAGATATCCCACCCGACAATCGCCCATTTAAAAACGTGGGACCCAATACATGGGGTATTGGATTGTATACGTTTAGGGACATCATTTCACCTACCATACCCAATCGCAAAATCAAGCGGATGTATTTTATAAATTATGGTGCCAATCCAATGTATTTAACTCAATGGATTCATGATTTATACGTAGATTATAAAAAAAGAGAAATCCCTGTTCAGGATTTTTTGGCTTATACTAAAAAAGGCATACCGCCCAGCCTGATTGCTATTGATACAGATGCAATGAAGATTGTGGATTTCTACCAATTTGATATGAATGCGCATCCAATGTCTATTCAGTTTATTCCTAAAAAACTGAGATCTTCCGAAGTGCCGCCGGAAGCAGATGGATATTTGTTGTTTTCTATCAAATCTCCCAGAATAAAAGGAGATGCATTGGAATACTTAAGTGAATTGTGGGTCATGGATGCCAATGATATCAAAAAAGGCCCGGTCTGCGTCCTGGGAAACTCTGATTTCCAATTTTGTTTTACAACCCATTGCTCCTGGCTTGAGGCTGCAGAAAATTTACAAAGCGGCTATCAGGTAGATATCATTAAAGATTTACAGCAAACCATTTCTGAGGCGATGCTGTCTTTCGAAGATGCGAAATACGATGAGTTCTTTGATGAGTTTGTGTTTCCCCATTTTAAGTCATAAACTTTTTGCTGATAGATCTTCTAAAGGGATTCCGTATCATGGTAAAAGAATTTGGATATTTTCTGATAAAAATGATAGCGACCATACTGGTGATTCTTTGTTTTATGGTTTTTACCTTTTTTCAATTAACCGCAGTACTGATAAATAAAAAAGATGTTCCGTCAAAGCCTTGATTGCTATCATTTTTTCTGGATAGCTTTGACTCAATTTGGTAACCAACACAAGTATGGTTTACCGGTCTAAAATAAAACTTTATGAAATTCGATCAAGTAAGGCAATTCAATTTCCCGACCATCATTCGATTTGGTGCTCATGCTGTCAATGAATTAGGGCCCTATCTATTGCAACATTCTTTATCAAAGCCACTGGTGGTAACAGATCCTGTGATCCGGGAACTATCTTTTTTTAAGCAAATTATTTCCCAATTAAAACTTGCAGGTCATGCCATAGAAATTTTTTCTGATATTCATAAAAATCCGGTCAAATCGGATGTGTATAAAGGGACTGCGGTCTATGATGGGACGCATCGAGATTGTATTATTGGTATTGGAGGCGGTGCAGCTCTCGATGTGGCCAGGGCAATTGTGTTGCAAATAAATCACCGGGAAGATCTTTTTACATACGACGACCTAATCGGAGGAGATGTCTATGTTACAAACGAAGTACCCCATTTTATCACCATACCCACTACCGCCGGCACAGGATCGGAAGTGGGTAGATCTGCAATTATTGCAGACGATGTAACACATCAGAAAAAAATATTGTTTTCTCCAAAATTATTAGCCAAGATTGTTTTTGCTGATCCC
>CALMKY010000158.1 GCA_937867195.1 uncultured Saprospiraceae bacterium
ACGACGTTTCTCTTATTGCCGATCCCCAGCAATCGGTTGGAACGCCGACCGTGCAAGACACGCAAGCTTGGAATTTGATCAACGCGACTCAGGCGTTTACCAACTACTCGCAATATCGTGGCCAAGGATATTCGATCGCTGTCATCGACTTTGCCGTCTTGAAGTGATTCGGAGAAAGAACAACCATTTTCAGTGATGATGATTTCAGGATGATGATATCTTTTGTCTATCCATTCTAATAGTTTGCGGCAACCAAATGGCACGATAGCCCATTGCATACTGGTCATTTTCCATTCAGGATCGACGCTGAGATGTACATCCTGATCTTCAGACAATCCACCATTTCCATAGACACTGCCAGTATCTTTTTCTGAAGAAGCGGCAGCCAACATGGTTGTATAATGATTCAATCCAAAGAAATCGGAAGAGCCTTTAATCATATCCTTTTCTTCCTCTGTAAAGGTCGGTAGTCTTTTTCCTAACCGCTCTTTCATTACCTGAGGATAGTCACCTTTCCAGATAGGATCAGCAAACCATCCTAAGAAAAATTCCAATGCTCTTTGAGCTGCTTCCCGGTCAGGCTGTGTTTTGGAAAGAGGTTCTCGCCAATCGCAATTATTCGTTATTCCGATTTTCCCTTTTTGTGATGATTGATATTTTGTACGATAGACCTGCACGGCTTTAGCATGAGCTTTGATAAGATGGTGAGCTGCGAGATAGGGCAGGTCGTTTGATTTTTTACCTGGAGCAAAAATTCCATGACCATACCCCAGGATTGCAACGACCCATGCTTCATTGATGGTAATCCAGTTTTTTACCCGATCCCCAAAATATCGATAACATATATCTGCATACACTGCAAATAGCTGACTGATCTCTTCTCCAAGCCAGCCATCCATTTCAAATTCCAGTGCTGCAGGCAAGTCCCAATGGTAGAGGGTGACCCAGGGTTGAATATCATTAGCTATTAATTCATCAATAAGGTTATTATAGAATTCGATTCCTTTTAAATTGATTTCGCCGCGACCTTGTGGCAATATCCTCGACCATGCTATGGAAAATCGGTATGCTTTTAGTCCAATTTTTTTCATCATGGCCACATCTTCCTTGTACCGATGATAATGATCACAGGCAATATTTCCGTTTTCATTATTCTTTACCTTACCGGGGATAGAAGAGAATACATCCCAGATGGAAGGTCCTTTGCCATCTTCATTAAAGGCACCTTCGATTTGATATGCAGAAGTGGCACCACCCCAGATAAAATCGGATGGAAATGGATTGCTCATAAATTTATTAATATTAAAATGGAAAAGTAAGGAATTGGTATCATACGTTGAATGAAATGACCTCATGATTCTACGCCTGGACTCTGTTTTCCAGATCGTTATTCTATTCAGAGAATCGTGATAGGATCAAATCTCGTCAGGCAATCTTTAATAATATGTACGCGATGAAGTAAACTTGCGCTATTTTACTTACAATAATAAAAAGAAAGATCAGCTATGATTACTTGATCAAATCAGCATATTCGCTTCCCTCCAATAAGCTGTCTAATTCTGCCGGATCTGCCATTTCCACTTTGATGATCCATCCATTTCCATAGGGATCGTCGTTGATGATCCCCGGGTTGCCAGCTTTCGTATCATCGATTGCAGCATTCATTTCCACTACTTTTCCTGTAACAGGCATAAACAAATCGGATGTCGTTTTCACTGCTTCGACAGTACCGAAGATCTTTCCTTTTTCTACTTGTTTGCCTATGGTACTGACTTCAATATAAACAAGTTCACCCAGTTCACCCTGGGCAAAATCGGTGATGCCTACCAGAGCCTCGGTGTCCGAAATTTTTTTTATCCATTCGTGATCCGGTGTATATTTTACTCCGTCGATGATTTTTGACATAATGATTAAGGTTAGAGATTAATAAAAGGGTTATGCAAAATTAGGATTTAGTTTGGGAGGCTATATAATTCTGAATATATTCAGTTGTCAATGATTTAGGTCTTTCAAGCGGGAATCCGAGAGCTCGCGACCAGCAATGGGAAGCCATCACTCCCAGCGTGCGCGATACTCCAAACAATACGGTATAATAATTGTATTCGGTCAAACCATAATGCACCAGCATAGCACCACTATGGGCATCGACGTTGGGCCATGGATTGGATACTTTGCCCAGGCTTTGCAAAATGGGTGGTATGGTATCAAATAAATTCCACACGATCTGAATGATATCATCATCCGCTAAATACCTTTTACTAAACTGCATTTGAGCATAAAACCGGGGATCGGGTTTTCGCAGGACAGCATGACCGTATCCCGGGATTACCTTTCCTTTATTAAGAGTATCCTTTATATAGTTTTCGATTTGTTCTTTGGTAGGTTTACGAGTCTTAAGATCATCCACCATTTCAAAAATCCATTTAATCACCTCCTGGTTGGCCAAGCCATGCAACGGACCTGCCAGGGCGTTCATGGCTGCTCCATAAGAATAGTAGACATCGCTGAGGGTAGATCCCACGAGATGAGCCGTGTGGGCTGAAGCGTTACCACCTTCATGGTCTGCATGAATCGTTTGGTATAAACGCATCATCTCATAACATTCCTCACCACCATAGCCCAGCATATGAGCGTAATTAGCTGCCCAGTCAAGACTGTTATCGACTTTGATATGATGGCCGCCTTTAAACGTATTGCGATAAATGTATGCGGCAGCATGGGGTATGCGGGCAATGAGGTTCATGGCGTCTTCGTAAGAAGGATCCCAATAATCATTTTTGTTTAAGCCCTCTTCATATTTTTTGGCAAAGATCGAGTCTACTTGCAAGGCATTGATGGCAATGCTGAATTGTGTCATGGGATGCACCGTATTGGGCAATGCATCGAGTACGCGATACATTTCGACAGGCACCTGGGCGCGCCGTTCCCATTCATCACTAAGCCAGTTTACTTGCGCCTGAGTCGGTATTTCTCCTGTAAGCATCAACCAGAAGATTCCTTCGGGTAGTGGTTCTTTGCCATTAGGGGCTTTAGGAAGTAGTTCCTGCAGTTGAGGGATGCTATATCCCCTGAATTTAATACCATCTTGTGGATCTAACAATGAAGTCTCCCAGATCATACTCTGTATTCCACGCATACCACCGTATGCCTGTTCGATTTTAACTTCATCGATTTTGAGATTACCATGCTCTTTCAGCATAGCTTTGATCTGCTCTTTAAGTTTCAGTGATTTATCTCTGAATATTTGTTTTAGTTCATCCATTTCTCTTCAAAAAATCTCTCTTTGTTAGTAATACCCGGATCTATCAATACGGAGCTCAAAAATATTGTATTCGGAAGGAATCTAGGTATAATTTTTCATATTTCGTCTCTCATTTTGTACTTTCTACTTTAGTCGGCTAAAAATATGACTGTGAGCAGGATATTTAGACAAATTCCAATTATTTTTAGCCGATTATGTTTTCGATACAAGGTAAGATTATCAGCCTGGATGTAATTGAAAAGCATTTTGTCTGTGATCTTGATGCTTGCAAGGGAGCTTGTTGTATAGAAGGTGTCAGTGGAGCTCCTCTGAATCCTGAAGAAGCAGAATGGCTTGAACAAAATATCAATCTCATCAAGCCTTATATGGATGAGGAAGGTAGATCTGTAGCGGACCAGACGAAAGCAGTTTATAATGAGGAGTTTGGACTCACGACGGCACTTAAAAAAGACGGAGCCTGCATCTATGCCCATCGAAACTCAAATCATATTTTAGAATGTGCCATTGAGCAAGCATGGGCACATGGCGAAACTGATTTTATAAAACCGATATCCTGTCACCTCTATCCTATCCGAATCAAAAAATCTGACAGCTTTGAAGCTCTTAATTATGATCGATGGGATATCTGCGGCGCAGCTTGTAGGCAGGGTGAGGCATTGGGTGTCCCGGTTTATCAATTTTTAAAAAATGCATTGGTAAGAAAATACGGGGAAGAGTTTTATAATGAATTGGATGAAGTGGCAAAAGCCTGGAAAGAGAGGTAAAATGTACAATTTACAACGTACAATGTCCAATGGACAATGTTGAAATTCGACATTTCATTATCTTCACCGAATGATTAGGTTATACAAAATAGGCGGCAGTTCATATGCCGAACAAAACGGGCATTTCTATCATATAAATGAAGCCTGGGATCATCTCATCAATCAAAAGCACTTGTATCAATATGTGCTCAATACCATCCCTTCGAGTACACCGGTATCACAGGATGCATGGAATCAACTCAGTACATCAATCGAAGCCCCTATCGGTTCGCAGGAAGTATGGGCGTCCGGCGTGACCTACTTACGCAGCCGGGACGCACGGATGGAAGAAAGTGAGCATGCCAAATCAGCTTACGATCTCGTATACGATGCAGACCGTCCTGAATTATTTTTTAAGTCTCTGGCTCATCGGGTGGCTGGCCCGGGTACTCATGTATTCATTCGAAAAGATTCTACCTGGAACGTCCCGGAGCCTGAATTTACTTTGTTTATCAATCGTCATGGAGAAATCGCGGCTTGTACCATAGGCAACGATATGAGCAGTCGTTCGATCGAAGGAGAAAATACACTTTACCTGCCACAAGCCAAAACATACGAGAGATCTGCCGCGCTGGGTCCCTGTCTGTTGATTTTAGATGGTGCACCCAATTTGGATACCAATATAGATCTCAAGATTTTCAGAAATGACAAATGTGTGTTCCATGGACAAACAAAACTTAATACGATGAAACGTACATTTCCCGAGCTCCGTGATTATTTATTAAGAGGACTAAAATTTGATCAGGGTTGCTTTTTAATGACGGGTACCGGGATTGTACCTCCATCTGTATTTACATTGGAATCGGAAGATCTCGTGAGAATAGAGATAGATGAAATAGGGGTTTTAGAGAATGGAGTTAAATGGCTGTAATAAACTGTTGAATTGGGAAAGTGAAGAATCGATGAATTGATGGGATTTTGGGTTAGGATAAATGGATGCCCCTTAATGAAATCAGGATCAACTTATTTTGAAGAAGTTTAGGTAATAGAGATAATTGAATATATTAATCCAACTTGATTATACTATAACATCTTTTACTACTTTGCCTGCCACATCTGTCAATCGATACCTTCTGCCTTGAAACTCATAAGTAAGTTGTTCATGATCGATACCAAATAGATTTAATATCGTAGCATGGAGATCGTGAATGTGTACCGGGTTTTCAGTGATATTATATCCAAAATCATCGGTGGATCCATAGACTTTTCCGGGTTTGAATCCTCCTCCTGCGATCCAGGTAGTAAAACATTTAGGATGATGATCCCTGCCATAATCATTAGAACTAAGCTTTCCCTGACTGTAAGATGTGCGACCAAACTCACCACCCCAAATGACCATCGTATCATCGAGTAAACCTCGTTGTTTTAAATCGGTGATTAAGGCAGCGGAAGCCTGGTCAGTCGCCCTGCATTGATTGGGAATATTCCTGGGAAGATTAGCGTGGTGATCCCATCCCTGATGATAGAGCTGAATAAATCTTACATCGCGCTCGGCAAGTCGACGAGCCATCAGACAATTGGCAGCATAACTGCCCGGTGTTTTTGCATCGGGTCCATACAATTGAAATGTACTTTCAGGTTCTTTACTAAGATCGGTGATATCAGGTACAGAAGCTTGCATACGAAACGCCATTTCGTAGGATGCTATTTTTTCATTGATCTCAGGATCCTGATATTTTTGGATTTGTTCCTCGTTTAAATTTTTAAGGGCATCCAACATGACCCGGCGGTCTTTTGATGTATATCCTTCAGGATTGTTTAAATATAAAACAGGTTCTGCCCCGGCTCGTAACTGCACACCTTGATAACGGGAAGGTAAAAAACCATTGCCCCAGAGTCTTGCATACAATGGCTGATCTACAGGAGCATTATTCGATACCAATACAACGAAAGATGGTAAGTTTTCATTTAGAGTACCTAAACCATAAGTAATCCAGGATCCCATGCTTGGTCTGCCCGCCAGTTGATGTCCGGTCTGTAAAAACGTGATGGCCGGATCGTGATTGATTTGCTCGGTATACATCGATTTAATGATGCAGAGTTCATCAACTACTTTGGATGTAAAAGGTAAAAGATCACTCACCCATATCCCATTCTTACCATATTGTTTAAACGCAAACGATGATTGGGTCAGTGGTAAAGATGATTGGCCCGCACTCATAGCAGTTAATCGTTGACCTCCTCTCACAGAATCCGGGATCTCGGTGCCATGATATTTTGTTAGCAATGGCTTATAATCGAATAAATCCAGTTGAGAGGGACCGCCTGCCTGGCACAGAAAGATGACCCGTTTAGCTTTGGACGAGTATTGTGGTAGGTTATTTAATTTTCGTGAAAGCAAATGTTGTAATGCAATTCCACCTAAGGCATAGGATGATTTTGATAAAAATGCTCTTCGATGCATGAGCCGATCCAATTCATATTTTATTTCAGCTTTCATATCATCTTAAAGTTTGAAATGCATCACTGTTCATGATAGTACTGGCTACGAGGGTAAAGGCCAATAGTTGTTTTTGATCTACATCGGGATATCTTTTTTCACCAAGTGTCAGAAATCCTGAATCCTGTACATCGTGTTCATCCAAATGCTGGATGGTATAATCATACAGGTCCTGCAATATTTTTAATTCACGGTCGTTCGGTTCCACACAGGTAAGGGATTGGTATATCGTATGAATTGTATTTTTCAAATCTTCATTTTTCTGTATACAATGAAAGGCCAGCGCTCGCGCAGCTTCTATATATTGTGGATCATTGAGAATATTTAATGATTGAAGTGGGGTAGCGGTTTGACTTCTTCTTACTACGCAATAACTTCTGGAAGGAGCGTCGAATACGGACATCGAGGGTGGGGGATTGGTTCGTTTCCAAAAAGTGTATAGGCTTTTGCGATATAGGTGATCGCCACTATCTCTTCGATACGTAGCGCCGGAAATAGACCATAAACCATCGGGTTGATATGGTTTGACACTCGGCCCACCTATAGTATGATTTAAAAGCAACGATGAAGACAAGGCTGCATCGCGCATCATTTCTGCAGTCAATCTTTTTTTAGGTCCACGAGCCAAATAAATATTTTCAATATCCTGTCTCACTTGATTTGAATCGGCTTTGGAAGATTGCCGGTAAGTAGCTGACATGACCATGTATTTTTGTATAGCTTTCAGATCCCAACGATGATCGATCAGGTAGGTGGATAACCAATCCAATAGTTCCGGATGAATTGGTAAACTTCCCTGGTACCCAAAATTTTCTGAAGTATGGACCAATCCTTTTCCAAAGAATTTTTGCCACAGTCTGTTTACCAAGACCCTCGCTGTAAGAGGATGGTTAGGATCGAATAACCAATGAGCTAATGTTAATCGGTTTTGTTTTTGATCAGTAAAGGATCTGAAAATCTGTTGAGGAGGCCGGGGATACACTCGTTCTGCGGGCAAAGTATAGAGGCCTCGTTGTAAACGATAAGCAGGTTTGAGACTATCCATTTCATCCATCACCATTTGATCGGGTATGGTATCGATGGTCTTGTTTTTAGTATGGTTTAGCTCTTGCAACTCTTTCAACTTTTGATTGAAAGTGGAATCCAATTCCTTGAAATAAAAATCGCTCCAACCTTCCCGGAATTCCTGAGATGAATAATGATATAATGAAAATAATTTATGAATCAGAGGCAAGGTGATTTCTTTATCATATACTCTAAATTCATCGATGGCTCCTCCTTTGATTCCAAAGCTTCTCAGATCTGCGCCAAAACCTATTCCGGGCTGCCTGGATGGAAATCCATTATTTTCTAATAATATGGATTTATACAGATGATCTTCTTCTACATTGAATTTTGATTCTTTACCATTCACATACAGTTTTAAACCATTTGCCGTACTGCTGCCATCATAGGTAATGACCAGGTGAAACCATTGATTCCTTGGGATGGTATCAAGCGAAATTTTTCTGATTCCATTATAGGGCCAGGTATGGTTCATCATCAATTCAAATTGATTATCCCGGATATTTAAAAACCAACCGCGATAGTTATAGAGAATTTCCCCGAATCCTTTAAATAAAACGACTCCTTTCTCCAGGCCCTTGGGAATTTCAAGCCAGGTCGATACGCTGAATGGCTGATCACGATCGTAGACCCCGGTATGTTCAAACAAGAATGGATCATCGCCATTTGAAACAAATGCCTTGCCTTTTACTCCTAATGTTGTTGCCGGATTTTGATACCTCAAAGTATCTGCAGGATCTAATGAATTCACATAGCCAACTGCATGAACGGAGTCAAATGAAAAATAAGAAACCAAATTTTTATGAATATCAATATTCTCAGGATTCAAATGCGCCTTTTCCCATTCTTTAAATTGATCAATCTGCTGGATTTTGTATTCTTTGATTTCAGTCTTTTTACTTTCAATCTTTTGATTTAAAAAAGCAATCAGGCTATCCTGCTGATCATTGCTGAGTAACATCGTCGGCCCGGGCATCGCACCATCCCAGGATATCTGTCCTGCCTCCTGGATATTATTAAAATAGGAATACAATTGGTAATAATCTTTTTGACTGATCGGATCGAACTTGTGATCGTGACATCGGGCGCATTCGACGGTAAGTCCTAAAAATGCAGTACCAAACGTATTCGTGCGATCCATTACATATTCGACCCGAAACTCTTCATTGACGATACCGCCTTCTGCATTTTGAGAATGAAGCCGGTTAAATGTGGTGGCCAGTCTTTGCTCTTTTGTAGCATTCGGTAGTAGATCGCCTGCCAGTTGCCAGGTTACAAATTGATCGTAAGGCATATTGTGGTTAAAAGCCTTGATCACCCAGTCTCTCCAGGGCCATGCTGCCCGGTAATTGTCCACAGTATATCCATGTGTATCGGCATATCTCGCCAAATCCATCCATTGCACTGCCATTTGTTCTCCATAGGCTTTATCGGATAATAATTGATTCAATATTTTTTCATATGCATCCGGAGAACGATCCAGGATAAATGCTGTCGTTTGTTCTTTGGTTGGAGGTATTCCCGTCAGATCCATATACACTCTTCTTATAAGAGTTGCCTTATCAGCTTCTGCCTGAGGTTGCCAATTTTTTTCATGAAGCTTGCTGAGTACAAAAAGATCTATTTCATTTTTGCACCAGGGATTTGATTTTATTCTAGGCAGATTGGGTTTGACAGGAGTTGTAAATGCCCAATGCGGTTTGTAAGTTGCACCTGTCTCAATCCATTTAATGAGCATCGCTTTATCATCAACGGATAATCTGCGATGGGATTCGGGTGGAGGCATGTGCACGTATTCGTCTTCAGATAAAATGCGATTCACCAGTTCGCTTTTTTTTGCATCGTTTGGAACGATGGCGTGTTTATTTTTTGAGTTTTTTAGTATTGCCAAAGCTTCATCTCGATTACTCAGATTCAGATTTGCTTTGCGGCTGTGGATATCCGAACCATGACAAAGAAAACACCGGTCGGATAAAATGGGTTTGATGTGTTGATTATAATCCGGTATGAAATTAATTTTTTGATACGCTGTGTGTACATCTGATGGCAACCATTTGTATGAAGATGTACAGGCAAATAGTAATCCTATGAAAAAAACTGATATATAAAATTTTATTTTCAATCTCAGAGATGGCAGTTAAAGATAATAAAATATTAGATAACCACATGATTATCAGCGTGAAATTAGATAATTTGCAAATAAAAAATTGTGCAAAATTTGTATTATATATGAATTTAAACTTTAAAATTGAGCTGAATTACTGGTGTTAAATATTTATTCCTATAAAATATTAACATTTAATATCTTATTATGTTTAAAAATCAGTATTATATTTGATAAAATTTAAAAAAATACATTATGGAAACTCAAATCAAACTCAATTATGTTTATTTTGATTTTGTTAAATTATTACCAATAATATTATGTTTATTAGGTTATTATCCAGTTTCTTCACAATTCACTTGTTCAACATCCATTGGTGGCTGAGGTTTTCGTTCTGCGCCCACGTGTGCTCCTGAAAATTATGTTAATTTCAATACAGCAACTATGCATGATAAAGTTGTCCAAGTTACTATCCATGTTTTTCAAAAAGCCACAGTTACACCTGATAATTTTGACGCTTTAGACAACAATGGATTTCCTCTTGCAGATTATAGTGTGCTGACTAATATGGTTTATACCGCCAGCAATTGGATGAGTGGCCTAAATGCACTTATTTTAAATAATGGTTCACCTTACATGGCTGACACCCGTGTGCGATTTATTTAGTCGTACAGATCATGGAATGGAAAGATGATCTTTTATGGGCAAAGAACAGTCATAATAATGCGCAGGAGCTTTATGATTACGTAATCAATAAACCTGGCTTAAATTATAGAAATAATTCCATTCACTGGGTAATTCCTGGAAAAGAGTTTTTCCCAACCCCTTTGGAAGGAATTGGAGGTCGTGCTAAGGATATTGGAGACAAGAGCTGGATATTTCTGCATAATGTATATCAAAAGCATTTATTAAATGCTGATCCGATAGGAACAATTATGCACGAAATAGGACATTGTTGTGGTTTACCTCACCCTTTTCCTGTAACTCCTTCCATATCAGGTAGCTCATGCATCTACGGTACGACTTCTCAGACATATTCATTAATAAATTATGAATTTGGAAATGAAGTTTTTTGGTCAGTATCGCCTGCAAATTTATTTCAAACTGCAAGTGGTTGTGGTAATAATTTTACTTTGACACCTTTGTCTGCATCAAATGCCAGTGCAATATTAACAGTTACGGTAAATTGGGGTTCTACTGGTTCTAGAACTACTACAAAAAATATTTCCTTAAACTCTACTCAACCAATCATTTTAGGTACCTATACTTATCCAAGTACATCTCAAAACATTTCTCTCAATAGGAGTCCTACACCTAATCCTGTCCCTTCTAGCTCAATGAGTGTGACTCTTACAAGTCCAGTAGGAAATACATTTACTTGGACAAAAACATCAGGACCAGATAATATGGTCATCAGTAATCAAGGTAGAAATGGGAATATGAGCATGACCTTAAATTCAATGACAACATACAACGTAAATACCAGCACGGCTTGTGGAAATCTAAGTCGAAGTTTTACTTTTTTCAGACCTGCATCTTCATTAATATCTATGTCACCCAATCCTGCCAATTCTCTTCTAACCATATCGGCTGCTACAACACAGGATATTCCAGTAAAAGGTGATACCAGGCACTTTAGAATTGATCCTTATATAGATAAGATCATTATTTATAATACTTTTGGAAAGCCTGTGTATAAATTCAATTCAAATAGTAGACTCAAGGAGTTTCAAATAGATATTTCTTTTTTGTTGCCTGGATCCTATCAAGTAGAGATTTGGGATAATCAATTAAATTATATTTTAAATTTTGTTTGTCATAAAAATAAATAAAGCTTTTAAGCAGTGAAACCACCGAGGCGCCTGCATCATTACTACCCAGGCCGTAAATCTTTTCTCCCTCTAA